>CAXNIG010000031.1:0-7570 GCA_964202445.1 Pseudomonadota bacterium | reverse complement strand
CCTGGCCCTCTGGGGTCTGGAATGGTTGATGATTTTATTAATCGCAAACACGGCCGGGCAAAAATTGAATACCCTCATCCTGACACAGCGCCGATTCTAAAGTCTACTTATGGGGTCATTTTATATCAAGAGCAGGTCATGCTGATTCCCCAAGTTTTAGCGGGCTACACACTAGGCGGCGCTGATTTATTACGCCGTGCGATGGGCAAGAAAAAGCCCGAAGAAATGGCCCAACAGCGCAGCGTTTTTATCGAAGGTGCGCAAAAAAATAATATCCAGGAAGACGTATCCGGCCCTATTTTTGACTTAATGGAAAAATTTGCCGGCTATGGCTTTAACAAATCTCACTCTGCTGCGTATGCACTGCTTGCTTACCAAACGGCTTATCTCAAAGCCCATTACCCCGCTGAATTTATGGCCGCAGTTTTATCATCTGACATGGATAATACCGACAAAGTCGTCAGCTTCGTGGAGGAATGCAAAGCCATGCATCTCACCCTCCAACCACCCCATATTCAACATAGTGTGTATTCATTCAGCGTGGTTGATGCACAAACCATTTGCTATGGACTAGGCGCAATCAAAGGTCTAGGCCAGATGGCAATTGACCTAATTATTGAAGAGCGCAACCAAGGCCCATTCATAGATTTATTCGATTTTTGCAAACGCGTAGATCTAGGCAAAGTCAATAAGCGTGCTCTGGAAGCACTGATTTATAGTGGCAGCATGGACTCACTGGGGCCCAATCGTAGCACCCTGCTCAGTTCACTTGAAACCGCCATGCAAGAAGCAGAGCAACACGAAAAAGCCACGGATGCAGGGCAACATGATTTATTTGGTCTGTTTGCGGAAGAAAGCGCCAACACCCCGACGGAGCCAACACGGCACTGGAAAATGGCGGAGCCAGCCTCGAACTATGATCGAGTGATGCAAGAAAAACAAGTCCTCGGCTGGTGCCTCTCTGGTCACCCCCTCGATGAATATCGCGGCCTTTTCAAAACATTAAAAATTCAACCCTTGGCTCAAGTCAATCCGACTGGACGGGGTGAGTGCATTCATCTGGCAGGCCTCATTCTTAACACGCGCAAAATCAAAACCAAACGCGGTAGTTTTTTAATGGTGGTTGAACTAGAAGATTTCAGTGGCAAACTCGATGTCACCTGTTTTAGCGAAGTAATGGACGAATACCAGGCCTTCCTCAAAGTAGGGGCTAAAGTCGTGATTGAAGCCGAAATTCAACCCGATGATTTTTCAGGGGGCCTGCGAGGTGTAGCGAAACGCATCCACGATTTGGCCAATTATAAAAGCGCCAAAGCCAAAGGGCTCAAAATGACCTTGGCAGAAAAAGATCTTTCCGAAGCAAAGCTTCTACGCCTTGCAGAGCTCCTCCGTCAAAATCGCGGCAGCTGCCCTCTGCATATTTGTTACGAACGGGAGGATGCGATTATTCAATGTACCGCCGGTGCTAATTGGTGCGTCCAGATTAGCGATGCTTTTTTAGAAGCGCTCGCGCCCTATCCGATTGAACTTGAATTTTAAAATACACCACATGCACTACCATCCAGACCATCGCAATACACAAGCCGCCGCCTTATTTGAACTTCTGGGACATCTGAGCATCAGCCTGCATCAAGGTGAAAGCCCACTCTCACTCATCACACACCTACTCACCACATTTGAACAAATTCAAACTGAACGCAGCACACCCAGCTGGACGAACGCACTCATTGGCGCCATTGAACACACAGGGCGCAGCTATTCTGCCAGCCTCACATTAGGCCTATTGCACAGTATTGCTGATGCAGGCCTTCCCTGGATTACAGCCAGCTGCATTGGCCTGACGCTCGCTGCGAAATATATTTTGCCTCAATTCACACCCGACCTCACGCAAAAAATTCTCAAACGGATAGCCCCTCCAGAACACCATGCCACGCTCGGCCCTTGGATCAAAAGTCTATGCAATTTATTACTGCACCTTGGCATGCCCCGAATCAGCACAGATCAAGGCCGTGTTGTCATTCAATGCGCCAACGGTACAACACTCGTTGCTGCAGGGGGGGTTTTATTCAGCCACAATCCAAAGCAAACATGGACAACAATTGATTTAACCAGCACAAGTGGCGAAACACAGCGCGTTTATGGCAAAGCAGATTCCAGTGGTACATGGACACTCAGCGGCCAAGATGGTGCATTCACTGCTGCAATGGCCAAAACTCTGGGCACACATTATGCGAGCCCAGATGCTCCATTTAAAACAGCCCAAACAAGGCATCCAGACAGCTCCACAGTCAGCTGGCTCTCAACTCTAGCTTCAGCGCCTTTATTATTCACAAGTAGCCCATTCCGATTAATGGGCCTGGGGCTACTTATATTGCAACCCACCACTGCTGCTATTGACAGACTGGGCAACTGCACAACACAGGATGGCATCACATTTTGTATCCCAAAAAAAATGGCTTTAGACCACAAAAGCACGATTCAAAATACTTTGGCTGAAACCGAAACACGCTTGCAAACAATGCGAGATCACCCCATAATCGGCTTGCTGCTTAGACTAACACTTCATCAAGTGAACATTCTCGCCTCAAATGACATCACTCAACCAGACCTTATTTTTCAAGGACCTTTGGGCTGGGAACTCATGATAATCAGAATGCCCACTCATAGCGAACACGAGCTATTTCAAATAAATCGTTTCGAGTTATCTATTCTTAACAATATTTTAAAAAAATTACACCACACTCACTCTGAAAGTTACGCAGTGCATTATCAAAATTTCACTCATGTTATTCTCCCGAAAAAACTCAAAGGCAAAACGCATGAAGATCATGTTCTTTGGTTAGCACTCAATGCCCTTTATCCCTATCAAGATCACACATCTGAAGAAAAGATTCAAAAAGCTGCACAATACTTTACAACCCAACTCACTCAATGGCTGATCGTTGATACCATCAAAACTCACGAAATTTATAGCAATATTTCCATTACCACCCAAAAAGACCCGGTGCTTGCTAAAGTGGCAAAGGCAGACATTGAGGCAACCTATCTGGGACTTCAAGAAGCAATTGACTTTATGAGATCCTATCCTTTACTTTCTAGCCTACTCAATCGTGCCATTAAACAAATTCAGATCCAAGTGATCGCACCTCATTCAACTGACATTTTAAATCATTCCGTGATCGCAATATCCGAAACCACTCTCATTTTACGCCTAGATCGTATTCCACCAAAGGGCATAAGCACTTATCTCAAAACACAACTGCCTACAGAACTGCTTTTTAGCATACTTAGAATACTCAACAATCAAATGCCTCTTTTTTTCGAAAAACACGCAGCCATCATCACGGCCAAAGCGCTAGAAGAACTCGCTGACAATGATGAAGTTCATCGATATAAACATGCATTCTACCCCGCACCCATGATACTAAAAGCAGTTTTAACCCGCCAAGATTTGGCTCATGATGCTCCTGAAACCGCTCGATTGCTGCATCAGTTTGTGAATGACTTAGCCACACATCCAGATGAAGCCATACGCATTTATCCACTGCGCCGCACCCTCAATTCAATGGATATGCAATGGACTCGATTTTTGCTTTTTTTACAAGACAATAAAGATACTTTGCCACAAGCACTCATTGCTACAGGCATTCTATTACTTCTATCTGCAGTCTATGTGCTTTATCCAAAAGCACGCCCAGCCAAAGCGCATATTTTTGTACCAAAACGCCCTGTAACCGACACACTCATGCATCAGCGCGCAGTAAGACCTGATCGACTTCCCAAAACAACACAGCCTACCCCTCAAATCGACTTCTCAGTTACCGCTCCCCCCATTCACCACCCTGTTCCAAAAATAATATCTGCAGCAGAGCAGCATATTATCAAGCGCTATAATCAAGCCGATGTCTTAATTGCTGAATTAGCTGAACGGGCAAACATGACCTCAGAAAGAACTGCTTTAAATCTCCTGTTTAGACAGCTTCATACCGAGCCGGATATCATCAAAAAATTGAATGCATTAATTAAAGCACTGGGGACCAAAGAAATAGACCTGAACCAAACGGTTCAAGCAAAAAATCTAGCAGAATTGCTACGTGGAATGACCAAAAGTACCCCTGTCGCTCCACCTGTTGCCGCAAATAATGCCCCTGCACCTGCTGGCGCTGGATCTGGCGCTGGCGCTGCTGCTGGAACAACTTTTTTTACTGCCCATGAAACAGAATCATTTTTCAAAGAGGACCAACCTTATGTACTCAAACGAGGCTTATTTTTAGACGCGCCCAGTGAAAATCATCAAACTTTAGCCGCCAATGCTGACCTGGATGAAATCGCCAAATACTACCAGCGCCGCGCCCATTGCATTGCTGATCAACGCACCGCAACAACTGATGTCAGTCTTGATAAGCACATTAAAAAGCGCAACACTCTGCTGATGCATGGCGGCATTTTTATTCCTGAAATTATGGCGATGCAAAATGGCTTTGATATTTTTAATAATGACAAAGCCGCTGCGACACAAAAATATCTCCAACAAGCTTACTTCAGCTTTGAGATGGCCAAGGAGGCTCTTCCTGCAATTTTTGCGCGTCGCTTAAGCTGGTTACGCACAATGCCCGACGATGACCAACCAAAACATGTCCTGGCGAGAGAGGGGATTGTTGCTGACCTAGGGATTATTTTAAAAGCAATCCCTAAGCAAAAGCGCGCTTTTTTCATGGAACAACAAAGCCTTGACAAAAGCATTATTCACAGTTTACTCCAATGCCGCAACAGCATTGCACACATGAGCATTGGCCCAGAGGCAGGCACCCCACTGCCAGACCAACCTGCTTTGATTGGCACACTGATTCGTCATTTATGCTTAGGGCACGACTCTTCACCCGCGCTGGGTTAACTCGAAACGATCAAAGCGATCTTCCATGATAGCAAGGCGAATATCACGCATTAATTCTTGGTAAAAATAAAGATTATGAATTGTATTCAGGCGCGCGCCGAGCATTTCTTTACAACGATCCAAGTGGTGCAGATAGGCCCGGGAATAGTTTTTGCAGGTATAGCATGCGCAATCTGCATCTAGTGGCGTTTCATCAGTTTTGAAACGACTATTGCGAATCTTGATCACCCCTTCTTTGACAAACAAATGGCCATTGCGACCATTCCGTGTAGGCATGACACAATCGAACATATCCACGCCCATCCGCACTCCGTCAATGAGGTCTTGCGGAGTGCCGACGCCCATTAAATAATGCGGCTTATCGACGGGCATGAGCGGCATCAGATGGGCGAGAGTTTCTAACATTAAATGCTTGGGCTCACCGACAGATAGGCCGCCAATCGCATAGCCATCAAAGCCAATTTGCTGCAATCCTGCCAAAGAAATTTCGCGCAGATGAGGGAACATCCCGCCCTGAACAATGCCAAACAGTGCATTTGGATTGCCCTGATGCGCATCATGGCTGCGCTTTGCCCAACGCAAAGAGAGCTCCATCGACAAACGCGCTTCGGTTTCTGTCGCAGGATACGGCGTGCACTCATCAAAAACCATCACAATATCCGAACCCAAATCCCGCTGCACTTGCATGGAAATTTCCGGACTTAAAAAAATGCGCTGACCATCGACCGGTGAATTGAAATATACACCCTCTTCTTTTAATTTACGCAAGGCGCCCAAACTAAACACCTGGAAACCACCAGAATCCGTTAAAATAGGATGCGGCCAATTGATAAATTCGTGCAAATCACCGTGACGCTTAATGACCTCGGTCCCTGGCCGCAGCATCAAATGAAAGGTATTGCCCAGAATAATCTCTGCGCCCAAAGCTTCCAATTCTTCACGTGAAATACCTTTGACCGAACCATACGTCCCCACGGGCATAAAAGCAGGGGTTTCAATTGTCCCTCGAGCAAAACTTAATTGGCCACGGCGAGCCGCACCCGATTGTTTCAATAATTTAAATTTCATCGCATTAAGCCTCTGTATGTAAGTCTTTCATTGCTTTAGCGATCTCTCCGGCCAAAAGATCAGGCAACACTTTTGTGGCACGATAGATTGCGCGGTCGATTTCAATTTTTTCATCTAAAGTGGGGGGATGTAAAACATAACTTACCACTTGTGCAGCTTGACCAGGATGCCCAATTCCCACACGCAGACGATAAAAATCAGCGGCGCCCATCCGAGCTAAAATATCGCGTAAACCATTATGCCCACCATGACCCCCGCCACTCTTGAGTTTGACTTCACCCGCCTGAAAATCTAATTCATCATGCACTACTAGAATTTCACTTGGATCAATCTGATAAAACTGCGCAAAGGCAGCCACAGCAATGCCACTTTCATTCATAAATGTGATCGGTTTTGCAATAAAAATTTTGTGATTGGCAGAGGGATATTCAGCCCACTCCATCTGAAACTTTTTATCCAGACGCAAACTCAAACGCTGTTGCGTAGCGAGTTCTTCAATAAACCAAGCCCCCGCATTGTGTCGTGTTGACGCATAGCGAGGGCCTGGATTTCCTAAACCGACAATGAGTTTAATCATCGTCATTATTCAGCGTCTTTTGACTCTTCAGTGTCTTTTACAGTAGGCACTTCAGCTGCTACCGGTGCTGCAGCTTCTTCGTCTTCAGTTTCTTTGCTCACCCGTGGCAAGTGCACATTCACAATGGCGGCATCATTATCATGCGCCAATTCTGCCAAGCGTACGCCTTTAGGTAAGGTCAGCTCTGATAAATGAATGGTATGATCCAATTGCAGACCACTGATATCCACATTCAAGTACTCAGGCAAATCACCTGGCAAACAAATAACTTCCACTTCATTGACCAAGTGAGTCATCACACCACCGTCTTTCACAGCAGGACATTCACCGGTAAAATGCAAAGGCACATGCATATGAATTTCAGTTTTGCTATCCACACGCAAAAAATCCACATGAACCACTTTAGGCTTATACGCATGGCGCTGTAAATCTTTCAAAACTGCTTTTTCAGTTTTGGATCCTACTTTAATTTCCAAAATAGAGGAATAAAATGCTTCGTGCTCCAAAGCATGAATAACTTTATTATGATCCAATGTCAGGGAAATAGGCTCTTTGCCTGCCCCATAAATAACCGCTGGAATTTTATCGTTACGACGTAGGCAGCGGCTCGCACTTCTCCCTAAATCCGTCCGAACTTCAGCGTCTAAAACAAAATGTTGCTTCGTCATGATCTATCCTTTTCAAGTCAATTCGCCCACACCTTGATCGCGACCAACCAAAGCGGACGCATGATTCTACCAGAATTTTATCCAGATGGGAAGCAAATCTGTTATAATTCGATATCATGGCTGTTTAAATTAGGATAGATGAAGACATGAAAACATATTTAGTAGGCGGTGCAGTGCGGGATACTTTGCTTGGACTGCCGGTGCGGGAGCGTGATTATATGGTGGTGGGCGCCAATCCTGAGCGGATGCTTGCACTGGGGTTTAAGCCGGTGGGGCGTGATTTTCCGGTTTTTCTGCATCCGCAAACTCATGAAGAATATGCCTTGGCGCGAACAGAACGCAAAACGGCTCAGGGGCATCAAG
>CAXNIG010000030.1:0-7615 GCA_964202445.1 Pseudomonadota bacterium | reverse complement strand
CATGATGTGGCGGCCTTGGTTGAGATTTTAAAAGCAAGCGCGCCTTTACGAGAGTATTCTAAGCGGGTTAAAAGGCATAATCAGTTATACAGTGTAGGTTTTTCTGTTTTAAATCGCCTATATCAAGATGAGCATTATATGGTTAAAGCCTCGCGGCAATTAGGGTGGCGCGCTTTGAGCAAAGCAGATCTATTGAAAAAGTGTTTGATTAAAATGATGGTGTGAGTTTATATCAACACGCCTTAAAATAAATCCCCGAGGGTAACGACTGCATTGATGAGATCTTCCGAATAGAGAGTTGGTTTGAGACCAGAGGCAGAAATGAGCGCGAGAAAAAGTTGTTTAGTTGTTTTGGTACGGATTCTAAAAATTTCCATTTTTTGCAAAAGATGCTTTTTTTAGACTTAAAAAATGTTCTAATGAGATAGGTTTTGCCAATTCTTCTGCGGCCATAAATTGCGACAAACTCTGCTTTTTCAGAGATTAAAATGCGATTTAGGATGTCTTTTTCAGGTTGTCTGCCAATGAGTGCCATTTGTATCTGCTGTAAGGAAGTTCTATTTTGAATGATATCCCAGATAGAACTTCCGTGCAGAGGCTGTGTTCTGATCCTTGTTTCAAAGGCTGAGTTTTGGTAAGGTGCGCTATCATATTTTGAATAAGGTGACTATGAATCAAGAAGCGTTTTATCAGGATAAAGTGGCGGAGATTTTAGAGAAGGCTCGGGCTAAAGGCGCGACTGAAGTGGAAGTTGGTTTGACTACAGGTGTAGGATTTAGCGTAAGTGTGCGTCATCAGGAGGTCGATACCATTGAACATCATGAAGATCGTTCGATGGGCGTTACAGTTTATTTTGGACGCAAAAAAGGTTCTGCGGAGACATCGGATTTAAGTTCTGCCAGCATGGATGAGGCTTTATCGGTAGCCTGTCACATTGCTGAGCTAACGATGGAGGATCCGTATTCTGGGCTGGCAGACCCTGCCCGTTTGGCCCAAGAGTGGCCGGAGCTAGACCTCTATCATCCCTATCCTCATGATATTGAAGCTGCCATCGCACAAGCTAAATCCTGTGAGAGGATTGCCTTGGGCGTGGACTCACGTATTACTCAGTCTGAAGGAGCAAGCTTTAATACCTATGCAGGAGTCAATGTGTATGGCAATTCCAATGGATTTTTGGTCTTGACTCAGGCGACCTCACATGATTTGTCAGTGGGATTGATTGCAGAAGTGGATGGCCAAAAAGAGCGTGATCATAGTTATAGTAGTGCTCGTTGTTTTGAGGATTTATGGTCCATGGAATATATCGCACAAGATGCTGCAGCCAAGACCTTAAGGCGCTTAGGTCCACGGCAAATTCCAACGGGTAAAGTGCAAGTTATTTTTGACGCGAGTGTTGCGGGAAGTTTGATTGGTGCTTATTTTAAAGCAGTGAGTGGGGGAAATTTATATCGCAAGACCACCTGTTTAGTCGATAGTTTAGAGACACAAGTTTTTCCAGATACGCTCACTTTATTTGAAGATCCTTTTGTATTACGTGGATTAGGTAGTGCGCCATTTGATGGTGAAGGCGTGAAAATTGCACCGCAAAATTTAGTTGAAAATGGAGTGGTTAAAACCTATTTGCTGGGTTCATATTCCGCACGTCAATTGAAAATGCAGAGCACGGGTCATGCGGGTGGTGTGCGTAATGTATTTGTCAGAAACACCATTAGCCTGGATGTCGCTACAATGCTAAAAGAAATGGGCCGTGGTTTGCTGGTGACGGAATTAATCGGTCAAGGGTTAAATTTGCTGACAGGCGATTATTCAAGAGGTGTTTCAGGCTTTTGGGTCGAGCATGGAGAGATTCAGTTTCCAGTCTCAGAGATCACGATTGCAGGTAATCTCAAAGACATGCTCCGCCATATCTGCGCGGTGGGCACGGATGTCGATACTCGCAAGCGGATTCAAACCGGATCAATCTGGGTCGGTGAAATGATGGTTGCTGGGGCTTAAGCCGGATTGAGCAGCAATGGTTGTGCTTCTGGGGCCGCTGCTCCATGAGCCAGTTTATGTGCCCACGCTAAGCTTGTTACAACCTCGTTAATACTTGCAGTTTGTTTGGGAATGTCATTAGGGTGTGTTTTTAGATATTTCATGGTTTTGCTGAGTTTGCGTAAATCCGCTGAATTAAAATCATGGCCCGGATCAATGCGAAAATCAGCTAAAGGATCCTTCTCTTTGGTTTGACAAAGTTGGCGGCAGATTTTATATAATTCTATGCAGGCTTTGGGTAGCTGTGCAATGGCCCAGGCATTCACAATAAAGGCCATGATGACGAGGAGATACGTTTGACAAAAGTCGACATAGGTCGAGTTCTCTGCAGTCCCTGCAGATCTTGCACGCTCAACGCTTGAGGAGTAAGCGAGTGTAGCGCCAAATAAAGTAAAGACATATGTTCCCCAATACAAAAATTTTTCCCAGTTTTTGATAGGCTGGTCAGTTTCTGCATTAGGGAAAAAAGGCTTTGTTTTGAAGTGGGCTCGTAATAAGCGTTGTAAGGGGTCAGTGAGGGTATTTATGCCGTCCAGTAAATAGTCTGCATAATTGTAACAGGCCGGAAGGTTGAGCAGTGCGGCGCCAATAGGCACTCCGAAAAGTTTTCCTAAAGAGAGAAGTGGATCATAGACAATATGTATCAGACTTCCTCGAAGAAATTTGTCTGTTGCATCAGCCATGCTATTTGCATAGGCAAACCAGATAAATAAAAAAGCCAGGCAGCGTTTTATGTTTTGAGCATTGCAAAGCGATGGATTTTTAAATTGATATGTTTTATCTGGAATTGCAAGCGTGGTGTGTAATGGACTTGGAGCTTCGCGTATCGCCGCAACTGAGCGTTTGTCTTTAAAGCAACAATAAAAAATTCTTTCAAATAGCTGGAGTGCTGAATAAGTAAGAAAAGTTCCCTCAGCCAGGACAGTAAGCGAGATTAATGCATGTGAGAAAGTGGTTCCAGTGCTGGCGATTTTTTGATGATCTAATGCTACTTTTGAGCCTTCTCCAAATGGGCCTGCCTCCGCATAGCCAAAATAAAACGCAAATGGAATGAGTGTAAGGATAAAAAATGCATTTTCTTTAAGATTTTCAGAGTCAAAGTTAAATAAACTTTTGCTGCCTTTGGCTAAGCGTTTAATTAAGGGATCGACTGACCCCCCTAGGATGGCGTTCAGTCCTCCAGAAATCAATGCGCCTGTCCAGGCAAGGCCTAATGAATTGGGATTGTCATCCAGAGTTTGCGCCAAGTAAATGCCGAAAAAAATTAACTTGATGGCAGCGCTCAAAGCATTGGTAATTATTTTTTGAGTTGTGCTGGGTCGTCTGGCGCCAGAGAGTGCAGCTAAAATTATGAGCTGCTCTGGTTTGCTCGGGAATTGATTTGATAAGGACTCTAGGGGTGATGTTGTGGTATAAGCCATTTATTTTCTCCATAAAAAAGTGATGTCATGCGAGGGGTTAAGTTGCAAGATCACATTCGTTTGAAAAGAAAAAAGTCAGGCATGGCAATAAAGTTAATTTTTAATTATTTTTTTATAATACGCGAATCTTTTAGGGATGTAAATCTTTTTTTAAAAAAATGCAAAGTCTTCGTGTTCTAGCATGCGAATCAGCTCAATCAGGGGGAGGCCTACTAGGCTATTGGGGTCATCCGCGATCATTTTATTGATCAAAATAATCCCGAGGCCCTCAGCTTTGATGCTTCCAGCGCATTGATAAGGTTGATCTTTTTGTAGGTAAGCCGCAATGAGTGAATCATTTAGAGTTTTAAAGTGAACCTCAGTGCGCACTGCTTTTTGTTGTATCTGTTGCGTTTGAGTATTGTAAAGGACTAGGCCTGAGTAAAAATAAACGATCTTGCCCGATGAGGCGCGTAATTGAGTGATGGCAGCTGCATGATTTTCAGGTTTGCTCATGATCTCGCCATTTAGAATGCATATGGAATCACAGCCGATGATTAATGCCGGTGTTAAGTCAGGGCGCTCCACGGATACTTTGAGGACTTTCTCTTTGGCTAGGCGCAATACATGTTCTTCAGCCGCTTCATTGGGCCAGACCGTTTCATCAATATCTGGGCTGATCGCCTGATAGGGCAGGCCCAATTTGTTGAGAATCATTTTGCGTGATGGAGAAGATGAGGCGAGGATGAGATGTGGGTTCATGAAAATAGAGATGTGAATAAGTGAAATACAGTGTAACAGATTAGATAAGCGTGTGCAGCAGCGTGTTTAATAAATAATTCATAAATAAATTGATTAAAAAGATTAATTTCATTAGAATTATTTTTAATGGTTTAAGAGGGTGCGAAGATGATTGGCATGGATGTGGAAGAAGTCCCTGTTAAAGAATATAAAATAAATTTAGAGGGGCTGCTTGTGGAGCAGCCTGGTCGAGACTTAAAGCTGTGGATTCGTTCGAGACGTTATATTATCGGGCTTGTCAAAGACAGTGCCTTAAAAGGTTCGGTGAAGCACAGAAAGTTTTCTTTGCAGCAGGGGTTTCGTCATGGAGGGGAACATGTATTGCTTGAAGGTGATCCTAAAAGAGTTTATAAGGCGTCAAAAAGAAGCGCGTCTGGTTTGCATATTCTAGATGAGCGAAAGCGTGAAATATTATGGATTGAAACGCAGCTGGGCTTGTGTCGTTATATTGTTGTCCTGATGAAAGAAGGGTTACCTGAAGCATTGCGTTATGCAGGAAAAGTAGTTTCATTAATACCGGGGCAGGATGTTTTTGCTGCATTAACATTGACGCGTGAAAAAGGTCTTTATCTTAATCTAAGCATTTCTTTGAGGGAGCGGTTAAAGATAGCTTATGGTTGTCTTGTAGAGTATCGGCGAATTTATGCCCTAGGCTTTTGGAATTTAGATCTTAAGCCTGAAAATTATATGATTGATGAGGCTGGAAATGTCAAATTGTGTGATGGTGCCTGGATGCATGCTCGTGCTGAGCCGGTAACAGAGGATTTAAGCCAGGTGCTACTACGGGGTACGCAAGAATATGCAGCGCCTGAGGCACAGGCAGGGGTCTATTGCGCTACAACAGACATCTATGCACTGGCTATGGTATTGATTTTTATTCTTTTTCCAAAAGAATATAGCAAGATGCTAGAGCATTATGAAGGACGGGGGAGGCCCATAGGAGAGTCTTATCTGTCTCTGTATGAGGCTGCTGAGACTTGTCTTACAAAATCTGAGGAGCTGGGCGCACCTCCTGAAAATTATTTTTTTAATTATATATTATGTGATATGGCTAATTCAGCATCGAGCTTTAGGCCGGATATTGAGGGCGTGATTGTTAAATTTAACCAAGTTTTTCCTGATGTGGCGCTGGCATTTGGACCTGCAGCAGGGGTTGGAGGTGCTGTTGCTGAACCGGGTGCTTCTGTTTCTGCAGGGCCTGGCCTTCTTGCTCCTTGTTAGGACGGGGGTGATTTATTTTAGCAAGGCTAATTAGAATTGCAGAGCATAGAGTCCTTCAGGTATAATGGCTGCAAATTAATAAAGAAAGGTCGTCGTGATGTTAAGCCAGTATCTGCCGATTTTAGTGTTTTTGATTGTTGCTGCAATTGTTGCTTTGGTGGCGGTAATGTTAGGAAAGATTCTTGGGAAAATTCTCAAGGTTAATCGGCCTGACTCTGAGAAGGCATCACCTTATGAATGTGGTTTTCCTGAATTTGATGATGCGCGCTCACGTTTTGATATTAAGTTTTATCTGATTGCCATTTTGTTTATTGTCTTTGACCTTGAGGTGGCATTTTTGTTCCCATTCGCAGTGGCGATGCGCGGCTTGGGGCATCATGCTTTGTTTTCCGTGGTGATTTTTTTGGTTTTATTGGCGGTTGGCTTTGTTTATGAGTGGAAAAAAGGAGCTTTAGAATGGGAATAAAAAGCCCTTTTGGTCGTGATGGTTTTGTGACAACAACGACCGATGATTTAATTAATTGGGCCCGTAGTGGTTCGCTCTGGCCTATGACTTTTGGCTTAGCCTGTTGCGCGGTGGAGATGATGCAAGCTGGGGCTGCGCGTTATGATTTGGATCGTTTTGGTATTGTGTTTCGGCCTAGTCCTCGTCAATCCGATGTGATGATTGTGGCAGGGACGCTGTGTAATAAAATGGCCCCAGCTTTGCGTAAAGTGTATGATCAAATGAGTGATCCTAAATGGGTGATTTCCATGGGTTCCTGTGCGAATGGTGGGGGTTATTATCACTACTCGTATTCAGTTGTGCGGGGCTGTGATCGCGTAGTCCCTGTAGATATTTATGTGCCAGGTTGTCCGCCCACTGCGGAGGCCTTAATGTATGGCATTATTCAATTGCAAAATAAAATCAATCGCAAGGAAAACTTTCAAAATGCTTGATGCTTTAAAAATAGAGCTTGATGCGCGTCTCAAAGAGGATCTTGTTGACGCACATCTTGAAAAAAAAGAATTGACCCTGGTTGTGAAGGCTTCTAGATGGTTTGATGTGGCGCAAATTTTGCGTGATGAGTTTAGCTTTGACCAGTTGATTGATGTGTGTGGTGTGGATTATCTTCACTTTGGTGAGGCCGAGTGGGACACGGAAAATGTTACTTCAACTGGATTTTCGCGTGGGGTAAACCAAAGTGAGCATCCAGCGCATTCTGGTTCGCGTTTTGCAGTGGCTTATCATTTTTTATCGTATACTAAAAATGTGCGTATTCGCGTTAAATGCTTTATCGATAGCGATTGGCCTGAGATTGCATCAGTCGTATCGTTGTGGCCCGCTGCGAATTGGTTTGAACGTGAGGCCTTTGATTTATTTGGAATTATTTTTAGAAAGCATCCTGATCTACGGCGTTTGCTGACAGATTATGGATTTATTGGGCATCCTTTCCGCAAAGATTTTCCATTAATTGGTGAGGTTGAAGTGCGTTATGATGCAGTGCAAAAGCGCGTGATTTATGAGCCTGTTGAAATTGAGCCGCGTATTTTAGTGCCGAAAGTGATCCGGCATGATAATCGATATTTAGAAGGATAGATGAGCATGAGTAGTGAATTTAAAAACTATACGCTGAATTTTGGCCCACAGCATCCTTCTGCTCATGGTGTGTTGCGCTTGGTCTTAGAGCTAGATGGCGAAACCGTAGTGCGCGCTGATCCGCATGTAGGCCTTTTGCATCGTGGTACTGAAAAGTTAGCTGAAAGTAAGCCGTTTAATCAGAGCATTGGCTATATGGATCGTCTGGACTATGTTTCGATGATGTGTAATGAGCATGCCTATGTAATGGCAATCGAGAAGCTGTTGGGAATCGGAGTGCCACTTCGAGCTCAATATATTCGGGTGATGTTTGCTGAGATTACGCGTATTTTGAATCATTTATTGTGGATTGGCTGTAACTCTCTGGATTTAGGTGGTATGAGTGTGTTTTTGTATGCCTTCCGTGAGCGTGAAGATTTAATGGACTGTTATGAGGCCGCTTCTGGTGCACGCATGCATGCTGCCTATTTTCGCCCGGGTGGAGTGTATCGTGATTTGCCGAGTATGATGCCGCAATATCAGGTTTCCCCTTTTAGAAGTCCTAAAGAATGCGAGGCTTTAAACGCAAGTCGTAAACAAT
>CAXNIG010000029.1:0-7639 GCA_964202445.1 Pseudomonadota bacterium | reverse complement strand
AGGATGCCTCAAAAGTTCAACTGACTCCCGCTGAAATCCATCAGGCCTTGGCCTGGGGGCTCAGCCAAAGCGAAGAAACCCGTTATGTCTTTTTGATGCAGAATCGCTCCGGCGTCTATTACGGCAAAGACGATGTTCTGGTCACCCCTGTTGATGTGTTGGGAATCAATGCCAGAACAGATGCCGAACGTGAACACTTTGCCGCATTATCAGCCTTTCAGGATGAAGTGAAGTATGCCAAAGAACTGTCTTATCAAAAATCCTATGATGATGCGATGAAGCAGATGGCAGCCCAATATGGTCTGCAGGCAGTGCGGCCTTTTGATGTGTCGCAATTCTCACCCTACAAAAACGCACCGATGCAATTGGTTCCTGGTGATCGCCTGATGTTTTATGTACATCCGAGTGACGACACCGTGCAGATCACCGCAGATTTGTTGAAATTAATGAAACAGAATTCCGGTGTTCAGGTGAACGTTTACTTTCTGGGAGATGGTTTGACTCAAGATCAGGTCGTTGCTTGGGCCAAGGCGAACAACATTCCTCAGTCAATGGTGAGCAGCGGGACTGTCACCCTGAATCTGAATTTCAGCAACAACCAAAATATTTCACAAACCCCAGCGATGTATCTCGTCCGTAATGGCCAGAGTCACATCGTCAACTTAAGTAAGTTTTAGGAGGCAGTCATGAAAACAGGATTGTTAATAGGAATGGGATTGCTCGAAGTCACAGGAGCGCATGCCGATTTACTGGTGGTCCAAGATTTGGGCGGCGTGCCGATTTCACAGTATGTGGATATGAGCCTTTTGCCCAACCAGCAAAGTTTAGAGGCTGCAGCGCAATCACTTGATCTACAGGATGAGACAATCGACATGAGTCATTTATTGCTGCCTCAGCCGCAAAAAGAGTTTTCCCCTGGCGTGGTGACCAGGCACGAAGTTGAAATCAAAATACCCATGCCGATTTTCCTAATTGGCGGGGATGCACAGTCGATCAAATGGCTATTCGCGAATGCAGCCTATCTCAAATCAATCGATGCATTTGGCTACATTGTGAATGTGACCTCAGTCAGTTTCATTAAAAGCATTGAAAAGCAGACGGGATTGAAACTGGCCCCAGCCAACTTTGGAGGGCTGAGTAATTTTATCGGTACGACACATTATCCCTTCTTAATCGAAAATGGATGGATTACGCAATGAGTGATAGCAAGAATAATAAAAGCAATAAGAGCAAGGCGCAGCGCGATATCAAGCGTAATAAAAGCATGCTGATCAAAAGCACCATCTGGATTATGGGTGGGTTCATCATCGGCTTTATCTCTACCTTGGGTGTCAGCATGTATTACGCCTGGAGACTTGGTTTTGCTGATGCATTGGGTGAGCTCTTTATCGTGCACATGAATTTCATGGCGGGGATGGAGTTGAGAAGCCCCCACGCTGCCAATCTGCTCTTATGGCTGGAGTCCTATGTTCCGCAGCTGAACATGAATTTTAGCAGTGGACACGCATTTACATCGATTTGGAATGAGCTGGAATACGCAGGCTATGGTGTTTTGGCTTTGGCTGAATGGAGTTTAAAGGTGGATTTAGTCAAATTTGCGAGTGTGCTCTGTTCTGTTGTGATCTTTGTGTTAGCAGGCCTGCTCGGAATCATGGATGGCCTCTATGGGCGCTATATCCGCACAGCAGAAGGGGGGCGCGAATCCACTTATGTTTACCACCATCTATCTGACTGGTTTTTTAGAGTGCCGTTTTGCCTGGGGCTGGCGTATATGGCCTTTCCCTTTCCCATCAATCCTCTAATAGTTGTCATTTTCCTTGCGCTACTGATCTTTGTGTTCTGCAGGGTGAGTGCCAGCAATCTCAAGAAGTTTATCTAATCAATCTGAAAGGAGTTTAAAAAATGAAACACAGTATCAAGATAGGAGCCCTGTGCCTGATGTGTGGTTGTTATTTAATCAATATCAGCGCGGATCAAGCTCAAATGAACCAAACTCTGGTGCAAGTAGTTCAGCAATTGCAACAGTTAAAACCCCTCATTGCTGAAGCTGCGATGGAAGAGCCGGACAATATGAAGTCTAGCGTTCATCTGACTGCATTCACAGGGCCGGATGGTCAAACCCAAAATGGGGTGATGGAAGATCTCACCGCCCTGCAGTCTGGGGTCGAGCAGATCATCAATCAGCAACAGATTGACCCCCGCATTTACGCACCGATCAGCGGTGATTATTTGGGAGGTGAATAACCATGCTGGACTTTGGAATGAATTCACAACAAGCCGCTGCGGCGAACGCTGCAATGAGCAACGGCACGACCTTTGACAGTTTTCATATTTTTATCTCATCGCTGATTGCTTTTACGCTGGTGTCCTTTCTCCTGGGCTGTTTGATTATCGGCTACAACCATTTTGCCGATAACGAAATTGCTCTCGATAAGTTCGTGAAGCTCGTGGTATCGCTTGCAGTGCTCTTCATTCTTTTCGGCATCTTTTTAGTCGTTTAACAAAATAAAACAAAACAACAAACAGGAGTTCGTATCATGAAAATTAAAAACCAAATCAACAAAATAAAGCAGCTAAAGGCGAAAGCCTTGGCGGCGGTAATCACAGGAGGCGTTGTACCGCGTGTTTTTGCGGGCACATCGCCTCTACCGATCTCCAATGTGGAGGAATCCCAGGCAGGCACAGGAATTTTACAAGAATTCCAGAATATTCTGGATAGTGAGGTGATCTTATTTATCGTGATCTTCTTCGCAATTGTGATCTGTATCGCTTGCTTGGGTGGTGCGTATACCGCCTTCAAGAAATTTGAGGATGACGAAAAGCTCGGCAAATTAATCGTGAGCTGGATTGTTGCTGCGGTGTTTTTTGTACTGTCAGGGGCCTTTCTCTACATCCTCTATCAAATCAAATCGTTTACAGGTTAGGAGGGTAAAAACATGAGTCGCGCAAGTTGTAAACATCTGACCTACAAACACAGTCCATTTTTTGGCTGTACGGTGCAGGAGGCCGTGGCGATTTTCTTCATGCTGTTTGCAGTCGCCTTTGTGATTGCCACTGTTTTGAGCTTCTTTGTCGGCATGTGGTTCGTGCTCTTCCTCACCTTTTTGATTCTTGCCTTCTGCGGGATCAAGCCAATTTTAAAAGGGGTGGGTCAAGCCAAAGAAGGCAGGCAGCAGGGGTTTTTGCTTCTAAAAATCCAAAAGGTGATTTTTGAAACCTTAAAAATAAAGTCCAAAAAATCTGTATCAGGCCAGATGATCTGGTCCAAAAGGAGAAGTGTGAAATGAGCATAAAAAACATCAAAAAATTGAACGTATTTGACTACTGGAAGCAGGAAGACAAATACCAGATCGTGATCAAGCTGTTATCTGGATTTATAGGAGTGCTGGTGCTTTTAAGCCTGCTCTTCTTCTGGGGCTGGCGGAGTGCACCAGATCGTCTGACTTTGTATCTCCCACCAGATATTTCAGGTGGGGTCTTTATGAAAGCAAATCAGATTCTTTATTGTTTCAACTGCATCCATCTGATATCGAAAATATATCAAATACATGTTGACTTTACTGGTGTTTTGCGTCATTATGCATTCAATGCAGTTCAACAAATATTAACTGTTGTAAGCAGTAAATGTTACCCCGTTGTTACCCCGAATAGGAGGCATCAAAAATGAAACATGTACCTTTGACTGATTATAAGTTAAAGAACCTTAAGCCAAAAGCTGCTCGTTATGAAGTCTGGGAAAGCAAAAGTTTTGGCATTAGAGTTTTTCCAACAGGAAAAAAATCATGGGTCTATATGTACCGATACAGGGGCGCGCAAAAACGCCTAAAGCTTGGCGAATATCCTACAATGAATTTAACCGACGCCCGAGGAGCGCATGCAAAAGCACAAGGAGAGCTGGAAAAAGGTTTTGATCCTGGAGAGGAAAAAAAATTAATCAAAACTGCTAACCTAGAAGCATTGACCATTGACGAGCTAATCAGTGAATATATTGAAAAATGGGCAAAGGCACGAAAACGCAGCTGGGAAGAAGATCAGAGAATTTTGGCTGGTGAAGTCTCGAGAGCCTGGGGGAAGGCCAAGGCAAAACAGATCAAACGACGTGATGTTGTTATTTTTCTAGACGAAATTAGAGAGCGTGCACCGATTATGGCTAATCGTACGCTCGCAGTAATCCGCCGCATGTTTAATTTTGCAATTGAGCGCGATATCCTAGAGCACTCCCCCTGTACGCAGGTTAAAATGCCATCTCCTGAAAATAAAAAAGATCGGGCTCTCAGCGAAGAAGAAATCAAAATATTTTGGAATAAATTAGAGGTGGGTGACTATGCACCTGTAACCATCCTTGCATTGAAAATGGAGCTGATCACCGGGCAGCGTAAGGGGGAGGTTGTCACAATGCGCTGGAATGAAATCAATTTTGAAAACAGCACTTGGAATATTCCAGCAGAAAAATCCAAAAATAAAAGGCCGCACCGGGTTCATTTGTCAAAGTTAGCCAAAGATATTTTAGAGGCTGCTAAAATAAAGTTGTCCCATGAAAATTGGGTTTTTCCATCACCATCAGGAAAAAAAGATATTCATATTTCAGAAACTGCAGTCAATAAAGCGATTTATCGTGGCTTTAGTACTGTAGATCCAAAGGACAAAACTAAGACTGTAGATCCGTTTTTTAAGGGTATTGAAAAGTTTACCCCCCATGATCTTCGGCGAACTGCAGCAAGTCAAATGACAGCGCTCGGCATCCCTCGACTGGTTGTAAGTAAAATTTTAAATCATGTCGAGCAATCTGTGACCGCTATTTATGATCGACATACTTATGAGCAAGAAATGAGAGCAGCGCTTGACGCATGGTCAAACAAATTAGAAAGTTTAATTAAATAAAATCATGCCGCGATTGCATTAAATTGATGATAGGGCGCCTGGTAATTAGTAGGCTTCCCCCTAGACTTTGACCAATGTGATGTAACAATAAGTTCAAAATGGAGTATAAAAAAAGAGCCCATCTAAATGGGCCCTTCATTTTTGTAATGCTATTCGGTTAAAGCGTTTTTTGCCGTCGACTGTCCAACCATTTCAGCACTTCATCATAATGCCAGCCAACAGCTTGCTTTCCAAGCGCCAGTCGACGAGGAAAATCTCCCTCGTGTTCACGACGCCAGATTGAAGACGTGCTGAGCCCCGTCAATTCTTTGACGGTCGGCAAGCGAATAATTTTGTGCGTCATCATAATTCACCCCCTGGCTTTTGACCATCCCACGCTTCAGTGACAACCAAGTTGCGGCTATCATAGATTTTTTTAGGCATCTGTTGAAGAGCCTGTTCGGCCTCAGCTTCAGTCGACATTTCGACGAAGCCAAAGCCGCGGCTGAGTTTGGTATCCTTGTGACGAATGACGCGGGCATAAACCACTGTGCTGATGGCCTCAAATAATCCTTTGAGGCCTGCGTCATCGATTGAATAGGGGAGTGATCCCACAAATAAACGTTTAGTCATTTTTATTTTCCTTTTTGGTTATAGACTTTGATTGATTAAAGCGATGCTTTAGTAGTTCCTTGAGGTCGAATAACGGCTTATCGAGGAGGTTTAAGCCAGCGTTGCAATAGAGGTTGATATCCAGTATTGCCGTGCGGTAGGCACAGCTGAAGGCATCGTAAAAGTCAGCTTCATTTTCCAGGCCCTGATTTTCGGCGAAGATTTCTACCAGTTTGCGGCTGACATTTTGAAGTTCCTGCTTGATAAAGACTGGGTTGCGGTGCGTATCAAAATGCAGTGCCAGTTTTAGGAAGCAGGCGCGGTTGAGATACTGTTGCAATTCAAAGAGTACAAGTTCATAAAGCTTGTTGTAGTCCATTGCCATCATAAGCCGCATGAAGGGATGGTTCAGAGGGTTTAGCTCTGCCTCTAAGGTCGTTAAGCGTGCAGCCTGTTGGAGCCACCTGTAGTATTTGCCGTTGCGCTGATTTTTGAGATGCTCCTGGATGGCGATTTTTTCAATCCCGTTGAGCTTTCTGTAGGGCAGCTTGGCAAAGCCTATGTTTAAATGTTTGGCGCTGACTGTTGTTGTGGCCTTGATCCAGCCTTGATAGTAGCGCTCCATTTGCTTGTGTTTTTCTTTTTCTAAGGTAATATTTTTCATTTTATTTTTCTTCCATTATTATTTGTAAATTTTTTCAACAGGGTTTCTGTCGAAAGTTCCTTGCAAAAATGGCTCATTAATGTAATAGAGCTTCTTGCAGCGAATTGGGTTTTGACCGTGGATAAAGACGAATTGCTCATCAACGGGAAGGGTGCTGATCGCATCGGTATTGATGAGATTTGCGGAATGTTCCTGTTCACTGATTGAAGAGCTATTGCCATTTTTTCCCCCATTTTTGTTTTTACTGGTGCTGGTGGTGCTGACTGTCCTTGTGCCGCCCAGATAAGTGATTTTTCTCATTCCCTCATCATCCGCAACCCTAAAGGTTTGTACCATTTCAGAACCAATAAAGAGATCGGCCTTCTTGTATTCCATGATCTGGCTGAAGGTTTGAAAAACCGACCAGACAATGACGCCTTTTGCGCGCAATACTTCAATCATCTCTTCGATAATCGAGCAGTAACCAAGCTGGCCCTGTTCATCAAAAATGAAGAGTGAATAAGTGTCAGGAATTTGGCTGGGTGCCAACTGTACCATTTTGTTTCTGATGCAGGATAGAATCATGCGGACGACGCGGCTTTGAGGCTTGACTTGATCCTCTGGCATAATCACATAGAGATCCATTTTGTTTTGCAGGAAATCATTGAAATCAAAATTGGTAGTGCTTACTAACTCTTTTAAATCACTGTTTCCAAGCCAGCTTAACTGCCGAATGGTGGTTGAAAATACGCTGCCATACTCATCGGAGCCTACGTTTAAAATAACGGATGCGGCATCGCGACATTTTTCAAGCCCAGAGTCCAATAGATCTTCTAAAAGTGTTTTGAAGTCATTTTTGTACTGCAATAATAACGCGCGTACTTCGACAAGATTTTTAACTGGTTTTTTCACTACAACCCATTCAATCAAAGCCTCAATCAGCATGACGGCACATTCTCTAAAGTGGACACTGTCTGTATTGAGATAATCACCTTGTACTACAATGCTGTGCGCAATGGAGGTGATCGCACGGTCACGGCCTGATGGATCTGCTGGAATAAAATCAAGCGGATTGAAGCAGTAAAATTTATCGGTCAGATCACTCGATTTATCTTGGGTAAAGTCGGCTTGTTTGGTTACTCTGAATGGATCAAGCGTGACAATTTCATGACCGAATTGCTCATGGCGATGACGTGCAGTGACTGCCCACAATTCCCCTTTAACATCATGTACAAAACATTGGCGGTTTTCGGTAAGGAGCGCGGGGATAATTGCCCCTGCCGTTTTTCCGCCTTTTGGTTGCGAGATAATGGTGCGATTGCCCAAAGGGAAGCGCATATATTTGCCGTCTTGATCTTTGCCAAAGATAGTGCCTGTTTCAGCATAAGCTCCAAGAGTTTTTAAATCTCGTTTATCAGCAAATTTAGCTTCACCGTAGACGCCCGAGGTTTTTGGCTCGCGGTTTTTGTTAATGCCAAAAATTGCAAAGCTAAAGGCCGCAAAAGCACCTGGAATAAAATAGAG
>CAXNIG010000028.1:0-7773 GCA_964202445.1 Pseudomonadota bacterium | reverse complement strand
AGGAAAACAAGAGTACAGCCGATTAGATTTTATTGTGTCAATTATTTCAATATTTTTTTCTTTATCCTTGCTGAATGCCATCCATTTAGTGATGGACTTTTGGGTCGGGCGATCATATCTCTCTAAGAAAGCACCTGAAATCAAATCATCAATATTTTTAGATGGTTGATTCTTATATGTCAAATGATTTTTTTCTATCAAATCTCTTACAAATTGGGGGCAAGGAAGCTTTTCATTTTGATAGATGTTCCGAAGAATAGTAAGATCGTTATTAGAAAAAAAGCCCCTTATATCTTTCTGGTGTTTATGCATAACACTTTTTGCCTGTAAAAGCCTATCCTTTAGAGAAAAAAGTAGATTATGTAAGTCTATGAAAATTGTTGGTCGAATTAATGCGCATTCGCCATTATACTCACCCAACATACAACTTGTTGGTAAAACTTCATCCTGTTTTATTCGCATTTCTCTCCCCATCGTTCACAACAATATTACTAATTGGCTTTCATCAATTCACCCAAATAATCCCCCCAGGCCTGCATCATCCTTCTCGGTTCAGGCAAATACTCCGCATAATTATAAGCCACTCTGATTTTATTCCGCTCCCTATGCGCAAGCTGCCGTTCAATCGCATCAGGATTCCAGCCGTGCTCATTCAGCAAAGTCGAGGCCATTGAGCGAAAGCTATGGCTGGTGATCTCCTCATTCATATAACCCATCAGCCGAGTCGGATAGCGCACACTAAGAAAAACCACATCTGGCGTCCTGGGGCGGATTCGAACCGCCGACCTTCCCCTTAGGAGGGGGACGCGCTATCCAGCTGTGCCACCAGGACTTTGATGTACCTAGTTTAGCTAAAAATGTTGCACTTGCAAAGAACTCTTGATTGCTATATATTAAACAAACAGTTTATTTATAGATATACTATGCTTGACACTCTGCAAAAAATTTATCCATTGGCCGCCGATCAACGTGCAATCATCGAACTTGATGATTATGTTTTACTGGAAGCGGAACATCAGAAACATCTGTCTCTATATGGCGAAAAACCTGACTATGCCTTGATCTTGCAAAAAAGTATAGGCCTGCTTGCACAAGGCAGTGGGCATTTTTTAGTGATCATAAGCCTCTGCAATGCACTGCTTCAAACACGTGAATGGCCTGGATTTGTTGAGGGCCTCTCCCTGCTTAATCGCTTGTGCAAAGATGAATGGCCCCGCCTTTTTCCTGGGCCAGAACGCCTGAAGGGGCGCATACAAATGCTAGACTGGCTGGTTGAACGCTGGCGTCAATTTATGGCCACTCACCCCACCCAAAGCTTGAGCCTAGATTTTTTGCTTAAAATCAATGCCGACTTAAATGCACTGCAAAGGATATGGGACCAACATTGCAATAAAGAAATCAATCTCATCAGGGTTATTAAGCCTCTTGAAGCTGCTGCAGCACGCCTTCGTAATGAAAAACAAGCACGTGAAGTTCCACAAAAAATGGAGCAAGAACACCGAGAGACTATGGCGTTACAGGAAAGCTTACAGCAAAACAGTCAGCCGATTAGTCAAGATGAATATCTAAGCCATTTAAACACTGAAGAACTATACGAGTATGCAAGCAAACGCTTGTGCATGGAAAATCTGCAAAACTTGGAAGCAGAATCTCAACGCTATGCGATCTTTAAACAGCATCGGGTTATCGCATGGTGGACCTCTGTCCCCCACTCAACCCATCTAGACTGGGATGCTTTTAGCGCTGCATTGCGCCTTAAAACAGAACAACGTCATCTGGAAGCGCTGATTGCCTTTGAAACTTTATTTTTACAATGCCCTCTTTTTTTAGATCTGCAGTATCATCTCTGCGACTGCCTGGAGTCTCTCAATGCAGAGGCCTCTCTCATCACCATGCTGCAAGACGAATGCCAGGAATTTTGCACACAACATCCGGATCTAGAGCATACTCAAATCGCAGACAATATTCCTTTATTTAATAAACAAACTCGGCATTATTTTAATTTATTCAAGCCTTAAATACAGCATGCAAAGCGTGCGTAGTTCGATGTTTCAGATCAGTCGCCCCATCTAAATCCAAATTTAAAGGAGGCAGCCAATACAATGCCTCACCAATAGGGCGCAATAAAACCCCAGCCTGAATCGCTTGGATCGCTAGCTCTCGCCCCACACGCGGTATATTTTTAGGATTCCGTAAATTTGCGGCAGCGATCACGCCGATATGCCGGACCTCAGACAAATAGCTCGTCTCATCCGCTATCGCCTGCATATTCTTTGCCAAAGCCTGAGCCAATTTTGCAATATGCTGGGATTGATGCAATGAAGCCATTAAGTCAAACGCGACTAAAGCCACACTCACCGCCAAGGCATTGCCAGAATGTGTATGCGAATGCAAAAATGATTTACCAGAAGCAAAATCATCATAAAAAAGCGCGTAAGTTGCACTGGAAGTGAGTACCGCACTCAGCGGCAAAAAGCCCCCACTGAGCCCTTTGCCCAGACACACAAAATCCGCTTCAATGCCCGCATGGTCACACGCTAAGGCAGGCCCAGTCCGATAAAAACCAGTCATGATTTCATCTGCAATCAAGTGAATACTATGTTGGGCCGTCCACGCACGCAATCGCTTTAAAAAATCTTTCGAATAAATCCGCATTCCCGCTGCCCCCTGCACAATGGGCTCCACAATCAATGCACTTAATGTTTCTGCATGAGGTTGCAGCTGTGCCTCAATTTCAGGCCAAATTGCTGCACAGTCTTCCCACAATGGATCTTGCTCGCTGGCAACATAGGGAATATTTTTTAAAGCGGGATAATCCTGCAAAATCGCAGCATACGGCTCACGATATATCCCCAAATCACTGACACTCATCGCAAGGGCTGTTTCGCCATGGTAGGCATTTTCTAATCCCATAAATCGCGTACGTCGAACCTGTCCTTGAATCTGCTGAGCATGCAAACTCATCTTTAAAGCAATCTCAACCGCAGAGGACCCATCGCAGGCATAAAAAACGCGATCTAAATGCGGCGTTAATCGCGCCAACTTCTGCGAAAGCAAGGCAATGTGTTCGTGCGTCGTATTACCAAACATCACATGCTCAAATGCCTCTAATTGCTCACGCAGCGCCGCCTTTAAAACAGGATGCCCATGCCCCAAAGACTTGCACCACCAACTGGAAATCGCATCTAAAATGTGTCGACCATCCTGCAATTCAATATAAGGCCCTTGCGCTCGCTTGATCAGCAGCGGTGGAAAAGCTTCAAAGTCCTTCATCTGCGAACACGGATGCCAATTATGCGCCAAATCCAATTGAATCATATCTTGCATCGTTAGCCTCTTAAAATACCAGGGTTGACAATAAAACCCAGTAGATTATCATGATTGTTTTTATTCTACAAGGACTCCCCATGACCCTCCGCACAGACTGGACACTCGATGAAATCGCAGCGATTTATAATCAGCCCTTTGCTGATTTGCTCTATCAAGCGCAGACCGTTCATCGCGAAAACTTTAAGGCTAACTCGGTACAAGCTGTGACTTTGCTTAACATCAAAACAGGGGCCTGCCCTGAAGACTGCGCTTATTGCACCCAGAGCGGCCATTTTAAAACAAAACTCAAAACTGAAAAACTGTGGAATGTAGAAGATGTTCTGACCAAAGCCCGCGAGGCCAAAGAAAATGGCGCCATGCGTTTTTGCATGGGCGCAGCCTGGCGCAGTATTCCCAAAAAAGATCGCCCACAAATCGAAACCATGATTCGCGAAGTCAAAGCCCTTGGCCTAGAAACCTGCATGACCCTCGGCATGCTGGATCAAGAAGATGCAGAAGCCTTGAAATCTGCAGGCCTCGATTACTACAATCATAATTTGGATACCTCCCCTGATTACTACAAAAAGATCATCACCACCCGTACTTATCAAGATCGCCTAGATACCTTGGAGCATGTCCGCAATGCCAATATGAAAGTCTGCTGCGGCGGCATTGTAGGCATGGGTGAAACACGTGAAGACCGCATTGCTTTTTTACAGCAATTGGCTAATTTGCCCAAGCACCCCGAAAGTGTCACCTTAAACCAACTCATGCCTATGCAAGGCACCCCTCTCGAAAAAGTCAAAGCCATTGAACCTTTCGAGTATGTGCGTGTGGTTGCTACGGCACGAATTTTAATGCCCCAGGCATATGTCCGCTTATCGGCTGGCCGCAACACCATGAATCGCGAACTCCAAACACTGTGTTTATTGGCTGGAGGGAATTCCATTTTTTACGGCGAAAAACTACTTACCGCAGACAATCCAAGTGTCGATGAAGACAAAGCATTCTTAGCTAATTTAGGAATGATTGCTGAAGAATCATGCATGCTGTAATCGCCGAGCGCCTCCAAGCGCATCGCAACAAACACCTGTTTCGCGAGCGTAAAATTAAGCCGCAAGGTTTATGTTTTGCTAGCAATGATTATTTAGGCCTAGCTCAAGACCCACAGATGATTCATGCTTTTTGTGAAGGGGCATATCACTATGGCATTGGCGCAACGGGCTCTGCTTTAGTATCGGGATATAGTCGCGCACATCGCAGTCTGGAAAGTGCTTTTGCTGAACATATGCAACGCGATCGGGCTATTTTATTCAGCAATGGTTATATGGCGAATGCCGCAATATTACAAGCCCTATTAACCAAACAGGACACTGTGTTTCAAGACAAATTGAATCATGCCTCTTTGTTGGATGGCGCCAAATTAGCAGGCGCAACGCTCAAGCGTTATCGCCACCTTGATACTGCACACCTCACCGAACAACTGCAATCTAGCACCGCTCAGCAGAAAGTCATTGTCAGTGATCATGTCTTTAGCATGGGAGGGGACATCGCATCAATCCCTGATTTAATCAACAGCGCTACCCAACACCAGGCCACTTTAATCATTGATGATGCACATGGGTTTGGCGTGATTGATTTCCCCTACTCGCAAAACGACGTACCCGTATTAATCTGCCCTTTAGGCAAAGCTTTTGGCGGCAGTGGCGCATTGGTTGCTGGCAGCCATGCCTTAATCGAAGCCATCATTCAATTTGCCAGGCCCTATATTTTTAGCACTGCATTATCCCCTGCGCTTGCGCATGCCTTGCACCAAGCCTTAAAAATCATCCAAAGTGAATCTTGGCGCCGTGAAAAGCTTCTCAGTAATATTGCATATTTTACAGAAACGGCCCACGCAATGGACCTCCCTTTTCTACCCTCAACAACAGGGATTCACATGCTGATCATCGGTGATAATCTCAAAGCCCAGGCGATCAGCGAAGCCTTGTTAAAACGTCGTATTTTTGTCAGAGCCATTCGCCCACCCAGCGTCCCTCAAGCAGCACTGCGCATTACATTAAGCTGTCGTCATGAATTTCAAGAAATTCACTTTCTTTTACGCGAGATCAAGCAGCTATTATGAAATTTAAGACCCGCATCAAACAACAATTTAGTCGTGCTGCAGCACACTACGATGAAGCTGCCCAGCTTCAATATCAATGCGCACAGGAGCTGGCTGTCATTCTCCCCAATATCCAGCCTCAGCGTATTTTAGATGTAGGCACTGGCACCGGCTATGGCATAGAGGCACTGCAAAATCGCTACCCACAGGCCATACTCTATGGTATCGACCTCAGCCATGCGATGCTGTTAGAAGCCCAAAAAAAAGTCTCGAGCAGTCTTTTAAGTGCAGCTGACTTTGACAGCCTTCCCTTTGCCGACCAAAGCATCGATTTTATTTTTTCCAGCCTGGCCTGGCAATGGAGTCCCGATTTTAAAATCAGCCTCAATGAAGCAGCACGCGTGCTCAAACCTGGAGGCACCCTGCTCTTCTCCACACTCACGGCAGGCAGCCTACGCGAACTTCACGCCAAGCACTTTTTGACTGAAACAGTTATTCGCTCCACCCTCCAGCAAACTGGCTTTATTCTGCAAACTCATTTTTTGGAAACCCGGAGACAGTATTTTACCAGCGCCAAAGCAGTACTCGACAGCTTAAAAAAAATAGGCGCCAGCGCCCAAGCTGAAATAAAGCATCAAGACATGAATGCGCGAACTAGATTAAAACACTTGGAAGCCCTTTATCCAAAAGATGAGAAAGGCTATCCACTAACCTATAAAATCTTATTTATTTCAGCAAGGAGGGCACCATGAGTTTCAGCCAACGTTTTTTTATTACTGGCACCGACACAGGCATCGGCAAAACCTATTGTAGCCGTCAACTATTAGATCAAAATAATGCCCAAGGCAAAACCAGCATTGCCTTAAAACCATTGGCTTCAGGCTGCGAGATAACCCCTCAAGGCCTACGCAATGAAGATGCGCTGCTTCTTCAAGCCGCCGCAAGCATTCACCTGCCTTATGCCGAGATCAATCCATTTGCATTTGAACCCCCCATTGCCCCGCATTTGGCTGCCGCATTCAGTGGGCAAACAATCAGCGCCCAAGCCCTGGCTGATGGCTGCCACAGCGCCTTTAGCCATCCTGCTGATCTTTATCTGATTGAAGGGGCTGGGGGCTGGCAAGTGCCACTCAATCAGGAGGAGACTTGGCCTGACTTCGTTAAGCTCATTCAAGCCGATGTGATTTTAGTAGTCGGCATGCGCCTAGGCTGCATTAATCACGCTCTATTAACGGCTGAATCCATTCTTCACAGCGGCTGTCATTTAGCGGGTTGGATCGCCAATGCGCTCCCTCCAAACATGCCTTATCTGCAAGAAAATATTGCCTATTTAAAAACAAAAATTCCCGCACCCCTATTGCTTGGATAAAGATGCTTCACCCGCTGAAAACGCCTTTATTTCTCCAGAGGGCAAGCGCAGCAGGAGCTGCCCCAATGGATCGATGCCCATTGATACACCCTGAACCATCAAAGCGCCCAAGTGCAAGCTAAGCGCCTGACCACGCAAGGCATCACAGGCATACCATTCTCCTTGAAAATCAGCAAAGCCTTGTTGTGCAAAGCGCTTTAAATACGCATTTAGATCATCCATCAATAACGCAGCAATGTGATTGCGATCCTGCACGCCCCCTAAAATCTCCTGCAACGATACCGCCGGACGACCTATCCCCTCCAACTGCTGGGCTGACATATTCACATTACAGCCCACTCCAATGATCGCTTGTGTCACACCATGCGCTTCACCCTGTAATTCAATCAAAATACCAGCTAATTTTTGCTGACGATACAGAATATCATTCGGCCATTTACAGGCCAAATCCTCCAAGCCGAATTCCTGCAAAGCCTTCACCACAGCCAAGCCTACGCATAGACTTAGGCCTCCACAGTGACTGAGATCTTGCGGTAACTCAAAGCGGCAAGACAATAAAATATTTGCGCCAAAAGGGGCCACCCAAGCCCGATTAAAACGGCCACGACCTTGGGTCTGATGCTCTGCCAAACGAAATTGCACAGGCAAATTATCCTGACACTCTTTAGAAAAATCATTTGTTGAGGCCACACTACCCAATAATTCAAAACGTAGGTCTGGCGTACGCAAACGACTGACGATTTCTGTCTCACTGAGCAAACACAAAGGCGTTTTAAGACGGTAGCCCATACTTTGCAGCGCCTCAATTTCAATCCCATACCTCATCAATTGATTGATATGCTTCCACACTGCATTGCGTGAAATATTTAAAGCCAAGCTTAAATCATGCCCAGAATGCAGACATTGATCATTCAAAATTTTAACTAGATTCTGTAAAGCAGGCGCGAGTGTTTTCATGGGACTCATCATAGCCTTTTGTTTTTTTTGATGC
>CAXNIG010000027.1:0-7843 GCA_964202445.1 Pseudomonadota bacterium | reverse complement strand
TGGTGCCACATCAAACTTAAAGCAATGCTCCACAACAAATACCGATTGTTAAAAAAAGTCCGATCTGGAAAGCTCGCTGGGATGATCTGATGATGCATATATAAGATCATATAAAAAATAGCCCCCACCAAAATAGCAGCAAACTGAATCCCTAAAAAAGGCAGCGCTTTACGCCGATATAAAAATGGAAAGAGCATCAACAAACACAAGGGCTCAAAAATATAAATACGTGAGTGACTGATGATACCACGCGTATACATGTAAGAAAGCAACAAAAAAATCAGCCAATTAATTTGAATTTTCTTATTTTCAGTTTGATAAGCTAAGCCAATTAAAATAGGCAAGGCCATACACGCTACATCATCATAAAAACGCCGATTCATATACCCTGGACTGGCTAAAAAAGTATACACTGCATCTCCGCTCACCAAATGAAAACTAGGCAATGTCACATCATAAAACAACATCAGTAATGCCGTACCACAACTCACCGCAAACGTCAGCAAGATAAATGCATAGAAATAGTTAAGATAAGCCTTCCCCCCTATACAGAATAAACCCGTAAACAACAATACAGTCAGGAACAAGCCATAATACGTCGCTAGATCCATCAAAGCATACGCAGGATGAGCTGCATGCAGACTAGAAATAAAGCCTACAATAAAAATCAAAGCTAAGAATACTTTTTTATACAGACAAAGGCTTTGTAGAAAACCAAAAGCATGCAAGCGTACAGGCCGATCTACACCCAGATGTAGCAAGCTCAGGCCAATCAGTATCCACTGAAGGATGCGCTGCAGATCATAAGTATCTAAAGCAAACGAAAAAGGCGTCAGCAAGAAAGGATTAAACAACAAAAACAATACGGCAAATTGTAAAAAAATGAAGAGATTGCGAACAATAATCATGGACGACTCCAGCTGGACATTTCAAAAATACGACTTTTGGTGCGCTCAAATTCAAACTGTAAGCGCTCACCTTGATAGAGCTCCTGGAGGGGTACGGCAGCGGCAAGAATCAATAATACCTCTTGATCATAAAAGGTATCCACTAAAGCAATAAAGCGCCGTGCCGCTTCTTCATCATCGACCGTCAAGACAGGGACATTGCCAATTAAAACGATTTTATATTGCTGTGCCAATGCTAAATAATCTTTGGCTACACGCGGCTGTTCACACAGTTCTGCAAAATCAAACCAGACCACAGATTCTCCTCGCATAACGGCATGTATCTTCCGGTCCGTTAAGCTAAATTCAATCGGCAATAAGGCGCCACCGCGATTAAACTGTTTAAAATGAAACTGCAGATACGCTTGCTGATCATGCTCTGCAGCATGGTAGCGCTCCTCACACCATGTTTTTTCCATACGATAATCTTCGCCACCGGATAACTCCAAGACATGCATATTTTTTTTGATTAAATCAATCGCTGACAAAAAGCGATCGCGTTGCAAGCCTTGCGAATACAAAAGTTCTGGCTGAATATTGCTGGTCGCAACCAAAACCAAGCCTGCTTCAAACAAATAATGCAAAAGAGCAGAGAGAATCATTGCATCGGCAATGTCTTCCACAAAAAACTCATCCAAACATAATACGGATATTTTTTTAGCTATGGCCTGCGCAATTGTACGCAAGGGATCGCGCTGCCCTTGAGCCAGCTTTAACTCTGCATGGACCTGATTCATAAATTCATAAAAATGCTGCCGCTGTTTAGAACAAGTCAAAGCCTCATAAAATAAATCCATCAAAAAAGTTTTGCCACGTCCGACTGGGCCAAACAAATACACCCCCTTTGGGCTGACTTTACTCGAAAAAAAACCGCCTAAAAACGCTGGCTTATCAAGCGAAAGCGCCAACGCATCAAAAACTTGCATGACTTGTTCCTGCGCCGGATCTGTCGTTAATTCATGGCTTTTGACTTGATTAAAATAGAGAGCGCTGGGTTTTGCTTGCATTTTTGAAGGGCATATCCTTATAATAAAGGCACTCGTAAATAATAGTGAGATCCTTATGATGGCGTTACTAGGCTTTATTCTGGGGCTGTTAGGTGGAACTGCAGTATATCACTTTTTTTTTCGCCTGTCCCCTGCCGAACGGGACCAGCAAGAACAACTGAAATCAGCACAGCTCAAACTAAAAACCTATCACGCTCAAGTCAGTGAATATCTCAATCATAGCGCAGCAATGATGAATCAACTTCAAGGAATCTGCGACCAATTTCATGATCATATTTTAGAAGGATCGGTCAAATTAAACCTGGCCAGCAATAAGCAATCTGCGCTACAGCCCGCACCATACAGTGATCCCAACCTGGCAATCCCACCGGCTGCCCCGCCTAAAGACTATGCATAATCCAGGAGATTCTTCATGAATACCGGCACTGTCCTCAAAACTCAAACTGAGTTGATCAGTAAAAAAAAACCAGCACAACCGAGGCTCTATCAAGTCATTTTATTTAATGATGATTTTACACCTATGGACTTTGTCACGAACCTGCTCATCCAAATCTTTAATATGGATGAAGTCCAAGCCAATCAGATCATGCTAGAGATTCATCATTTTGGACAGGCGATCTGTGGCGTATACCCCCGTGAAATTGCAGAAATGAAAGTATCTCAAGTCCTTGCCCTTGCCCATAAAGAAGAGCATCCCCTCCACTGTATTTTTGAATTGGCGAAATAAACTATGCTTGATCAAGATTGTGAAACCAGCCTGAATAAGGCCTTTGAATATGCCCGCAAATATCATCATGAATATTTAACCGTAGAGCATCTGCTGTTTTCTTTACTAGAAAATCCTTCTGCCCATGAAGCACTGGAAGCCTGCAATGCTAATTTTACTGCCATGCGTCGTGAAATTCACGCTTTTCTGAAAAATTCACCTCAATTAGCTAAAAGTTCTAGCAAAGATACCCAGCCTACTATGGCTCTGCAACGGGTTCTACAACGCGCTGTTTTTCAAGTTCAGTCTGTAGGCAAAATGTTTGTTAAAGGTGAAAACCTGATTATTTCTATTTTTAGCGAACAGGATAGTCAGTCGGTTTATTTTTTAAAAAAACAACAGATCACTCGACTCGATGTGGTGAATTATATTGCTCATGGCATTATTAAACCCAAGCCAGATCCAGATGCACATGAGGATACGGATGATTTTGATCAAGAAGATGAGGATATGCACTTTGCTGCAGCCAAGGAAAACACTGAAGAAGTCAGTGACAGCGACCCAAGCTTACAGAGTGAAGCGGTGCTTAAGGCAGATTCCCGTCGCAAAAAAGGCCCTCTTGAAACCTATGCTGAAAATCTCAACGAAAAGGTCATCAAACGAGGGGATATATTTATCGGCCGCACAGAAGAGATTGATCGGCTGATTCAAATTTTGTCACGTCGCAACAAAAACAACCCCTTATTAGTTGGCGAGCCTGGCGTGGGTAAGACCGCTATTGTCGAAGGCCTTGCCAAACGGATTATTGAAAAAAACATTCCAGCGTCCCTCAAAGGCATGACGGTCTATTCTCTTGACTTAACCAATCTCGTTGCGGGAACACGCTATCGAGGTGACTTTGAACAACGCCTAAAAGGAATTCTCAGAGAATTAGAAGTCCGCAAGGATATCATTCTATTTATCGATGAAATTCACATGTTAATTGGCGCGGGTTCAGCCAGCGGGACCACTGGAGCGGGAGACATGATGAAACCGATGCTTTCTCGCGGTGAGATCAAATGTATCGGCGCTACGACCTATGGTGAGTATCGTAAAATTTTTGAAAAAGAAGGCGCCATGGCTAGGCGCTTTCAAAAGATTGATGTACGCGAACCCACTGTAGATGAAACCATTGAAATTTTAAAAGGCTTAAAACCTAGTTTTGAAAAACACCATCAAGTGAAGTATTCATTAGGTGCCCTCCGTGCGGCGGCAGAATTGTCAGCGCGCTATATTACGGATCGTTTTCTACCGGATAAAGCGATTGATATTATCGATGAAACAGGCGCCCTCATTAAACTATTGCCTAAAGACAAACAACCCGCTGAAATCAGCGCAATGGATATTGAAAACGTCATTGCCAAGGTTGCACGAATTCCGGCTCGCAATATTTCTCTTTCTGACAAAGAGATTATTCGTGACTTAGAAAAAAATCTTAAAATGCGTGTTTTTGGCCAGGATGAAGCCATCGACACTCTTATTGGCACGATTAAATTAGCCCGCGCAGGCTTACGTGAAGCTGAAAAGCCATGGGGCTCATTCTTACTAGCAGGCCCCACCGGTGTAGGTAAAACTGAAGTATCACAGCAATTGGCCAATCTTTTGAATGTAGAACTGATCCGTTTTGACATGTCCGAATATATGGAACCCCATAGCATTGCGCGTTTAATCGGTGCCCCACCAGGTTACGTCGGATACGAGCAAGGTGGCCTCTTAACCGAAGCGATTATGAAACACCCCTATGCCGTCGTTTTATTAGATGAAATCGAAAAAGCGCATCAGGATTTATTTAATGTCTTGCTACAAGTCATGGACAATGGCTTTTTGACCGATAACAATGGCCGCAAAGCCGACTTTCGCAATACCATTTTACTTTTAACGACCAATGCAGGCGCCTTTGAATCCAGCCGTAATAGCATGGGCTTTATCGATCAAGATCAAGCTCCAGAAGGCTTAGAGGCGGTCAAGCGCATGTTTACCCCTGAGTTTAGAAATCGCTTAGATGCCGTCATTCAATTCAAAGCTCTGGGCGTTCAAACCATTGATAAAGTAGTAGAGAAATTTATCTCACAACTCCAAGGGCAGCTGAATGAAAAAGCCGTCATTCTAGAAATTTCAGAAGCCGCCAAAGTCTGGCTTGGCGAAAAAGGCTATGATCCAAAAATGGGTGCACGCCCCATGGCAAGAGCTATTCAAGAATATCTCAAAAAACCCCTCGCAGAAGAAATCCTCTTCGGCGCTCTTCATGCGGGCGGTGTTGCACATGTAAGCCTGAGCAAAGACAAAAAAGCACTGTCTTTCCGCTACAGCCAAAAAGAATCTAGGGACGAGTAGTTATTTAGTTCTGAACTTAATCCGCGCTTTGGCTAGATCATAAGGGGTCATCTCAACGGTGACGCGATCTCCCGTTAAAATACGGATGTAATTTTTACGCATTTTTCCTGAAATATGAGCCGTGACAATATGGCCATTGTCCAACTCCACACGAAACATGGTATTAGGAAGCGTCTCAATCACCAAGCCTTCCATTTCAATTTGATCTTCTTTAGCCATAAGTCCTTTTCATTTCTACTAAAATTTTGTCTATCTTGCACGAATTAGTGGGAGAATGCAAGACTTTGTCTGGTTATGACCCCGCCTGCATGGTATTAATCACAAAAAACTGTGCGGATTTAACTTGAGGATTAAACCAAATCTCGCCTTTAGCCGTTGCAGCGCCCTGATCATTACAGATAATATCATTCGGCTTTTGGGCCTCGATATTCGTTTGCATCATCGCCGTCATAATGACAGGATACCGAATCATCATGTCTTTCACTGACTTCACCGTATAATGAATATCGTCCCCTTGATTAATCGTCACTGGATAGCGACCCATTTTGGCAAATGCTGCAATATCATTATTTTTTAAGGCGACTTGCACATTTTTGACAAACTGTACCGCCACCTGATAATTCAAGCCATTTTCCTCACACTGCTTTTGAATGTCAGAGGAGCTATCAGCCAAAGCATATTGCCCCACGCAGGACATTGCAGCTATGAAGCTAAAAACAAGAGCAGGCTTTTTCATTTACATCCCCAATGATGACTAGACTAAGCATTTTAAGCATAGGGCACTTGATTTTGCAAGCACATTTCCACTATCTGACAAATCACAAGTTCAACTTTGGATTAGTCAGAATGGAATTTTTTATAAGCAAGCAGGTCAATTACTCAAAACCCTTTTAATCAAACCTGAATCCTTTGCATAATTTCTGCTGCTAACTTTGGACTGATGCCTGGGACCTTAGCCAATTCGTCAACTGAAGCATTTTTTACTTCCTGCCATCCTCCAAAATGCTTGAGAATCGCTGAGCGACGTTTTGGACCAATGCCTGGCAAATCATCTAACAAAGACTGACTCCGTTTTTTTTCACGACGACCACGATGCCCTGCAATGGCAAAACGATGCGCCTCATCACGAATATGCTGAATCAATAAAAAAGCCTCGTCATGGGGGTCTAAAATCAAGGGCGTTTTAATATTAGGCTGCCAGATTTCTTCTGTACCAGACTGACGCTCTGGCCCTTTGGCTACACCGATTAGCTGAATATTTAACCCAAGCCCTGCCAAGACCTCAATCGCCTGTTTCAACTGGCCTTTTCCTCCATCAATAATGAGTAGATCCGGCATCATCGCAGCCTCTTCCTGCAAGCGCTTTAAACGGCGCATCAAAACCTGACGCATTGCCGCATAATCATCTCCCGGAGTAATTCCTTCAATTTTAAAACGCCGGTAGGCTTTTTTGTTCATGCCTGATGCATCGTAAACGACACAGGAAGCCATGGCCTCCTCACCTTGAGTATGACTGATATCAAAACATTCAATCCGAGCCAAGGGCTGAGCGAAGTTCAAGCGCTGGCGCAAAGCCTCTAATCTTGAACTAATCTGGCCTTCTTCCAAAACATGCCGCAGGACACTTTCCCGCGCATTCAGCTGACACAATTCCAGCCAACGCTTGCGCTTACCACGCGCCTCTTGCGTCACTTCACCCTCCTCGCCCCAAGCAATGGCCTGACGCGTCACCAGCTGTGGATGTGTCTCTTCCGTATAAAAATGCTCTAAATAGGACAGCAAAATACTCGCCTCATCGTCCCAGCTTTGCCCTTTCGCATATTCATCACGACTGCCTAATACCCGCCCATCGCGAATCTGCAACACTTGAATGCAGTAGATTTGCGCCTCCTGCGCTACGGCGATCACATCCAAGTTTTCATTGCCGCGCGTATCGACAAATTGAGATTCCTGCAAGCCACGCAGAGTCTTGATTTGATCCCGCAAAATCACAGCCTGCTCAAACTGCAAATCCGCTGCAGCCTGATCCATGTTTGCAATCAGATTTTTGAACACAGCCTGACTCTTCCCTTCCAAAAACAAGCGCACATTTTCCACATCCTGAGCATACGCATCTTGCGAAATCAAGTTCACACAAGGCCCACTACACCGCTTGATTTGATACAGCAAACAGGCCCGCGTCCGATTTTGAAAAACAGAATCTTCACAAGTCCGAATTTTAAATATTTTTTGCAGGAGGGTAAGCGTCTCGCGCACTGCCAGCATCGAAGGATAAGGCCCAAAATACTGACCCTGTTTCAACACCCGCGCCCGCACCCCCTCCAAGCGTGGAAATTTTTTATGCTGGGTCAGCACTACAAAAGGATAAGTCTTATCATCTTTAAATAAAATATTGTAACGTGGCTTATGATGCTTAATTAAATTACTTTCCAGCAACAGCGCCTCTTTTTCCGTTGCCGTCACAATCAGCTCAATACTCTGAATATGCGAAACCAGCGTCAGCGTCTTCAAATCCGCATGCTGCTTCTGAAAATAACTCCCCAAACGCTTTTTAAGATGCTTGGCTTTACCAATATAAATAATCAGCGCAGCCGCATCTTTCATCATATACACACCAGGCAAATCAGGTGCAGTTTTTAAAAAAGACTGCGAATCAAATGTTACAGACATAGGCTTTTGACAATCAAAAAGTATGGTATAATCTTAAGCATAACAAGACTTATAGGCAAACAAAATGAAAAGATTCACTCAGCTCTCTCTATTGTTACTCTGTATACCATGCCTGAATTATGCAGATGCTCCAAAAGGCA
>CAXNIG010000026.1:0-7844 GCA_964202445.1 Pseudomonadota bacterium | reverse complement strand
ATCCGCCAGTCCAGTGAGTCAGTCCAGTGAGGCAGGCCGAAAAAACTGCTTGACAGCAGAGGGGCCGTGGTGCAAAATAAGCCCCATCTTGTTCGGTGGGCTGTCGCCAAGCGGTAAGGCACTGGGTTTTGATCCCAGCATACCTAGGTTCGAATCCTAGCAGCCCAGCCAATTATCTGGGGTAGAGCATGAAGCGTATTGTTTCTGAATTGATGTTATTTAGCGGAAATGCCAACCCACTTTTGGCCCATGCCATTGCAGGGCAATTGGGCGTCAATTTAGGCCAAGCCGTTGTCAATCAATTTTCTGATGGCGAAACGCATGTTGAAATCAACGAAAATGTACGTGGGCGAGATGTCTTTATTATTCAGCCAACCTGTCCTCCAACCAATGATCATTTGATGGAGTTGATGACCATGGCTGATGCGTTGCGGCGTTCATCGGCTTCCCGGATTACAGCGGTTGTACCTTATTTTGGTTATGCGCGTCAGGATCGACGTGTACGTTCATCACGGGTGCCCATTACGGCACGGGTCGTTGCAGATATGCTCACGTCTGTTGGCGTGGATCGAGTCTTGACTGTGGATATCCATGCGGAACAGATTCAAGGGTTTTTTAATATTCCGTTTGATAACATTTTTGGCTTGCCGATTATGGTTGATTATATTCGTCAGCAGGATTTTGCTGCGCCGCCTGTTGTGGTTTCACCGGATATGGGGGGAGTGGTGCGTGCAAGAGTGTTGGCCAAAGCGTTAAATTGCGATCTTGCGATTATCGATAAACGTCGCCCTCGTCCTAATGAGGCTCAAGTCATGAATATTATTGGCGATGTTGTGGGACGCACGTGCTTGATTGTGGATGATATTGTGGATACAGCCGGCACTTTATGTAAAGCAGCATCCGCTTTAAAAGAGCAGGGCGCGCATGAAGTTTTTGCTTATTGCACTCATCCTATCTTATCCGGATCGGCCATTGAAAATCTAGAAGCCTCGGTGATGTCACAATTGGTGGTTACAGATTCCGTCCCGTTGTCTCTTAAAGCGCAAGAATGTGGCAAGATCAAACAATTGTCTCTGGCGTCTTTATTATCTGAGACTATTCGTCGCATCAATAGTGAAGAGTCAGTCAGTGTGTTGTTTGAGGCGCTTAAAGAATCTTAGTAAATTGATACTGTCCCGAATTTTCAGTCTTGAGACTGCCAATGTCTTTCACTCTGCGGCTGCCGTCTTTGAGACGTTCGATGAAAACAACAATATCAATGGCCTCTGAAATCAAATAATGTGGAATACTGACTGAAGTTTCGCGGATTAAATCTTCCAGGCGATAGGGTGTGCTTTCGACGCTATTCGCATGGAGGGTGCAGATGCCGCCTGGATGGCCGGTGTTCCAAGCTTTTAATAATTCTAGCGCAGCACCATCACGAACTTCCCCAACGACAATGCGATCAGGGCGCATTCTAAGAGAGCCTTTGACTAAATCACGCATGGTGACGGTTTCGCTGGTGTTCAGCGTCACAATATCTTCAGCTAAAACTTGTAATTCAGGTAGGTCCTCTAAAACCAAAATGCGTTCAGTGGTGCCATTTAATATATCTAATAATGCATTGGCAAAGGTGGTTTTACCGGAGCCTGTTCCTCCCGTGATAATAATATTTTTGTGGTTCAGGACGGCCTCTTGAAGAAATAGAGCTTGCTCTGGGGAGAGCGTTTTTTTGCTAACATAATGATCCAGTCCAAAAATTTGAGTGGCGCGTTTACGAATTGAAAAAGTAGGCTGTGTTACAACGGGTGGAATCCAGCCTTGAAATCGAGCGCCTAGAAAAGGAATATCTGTTGAGATCATGGGGGACTTCGCATGAATCACTTGATTTTTATAGCTGGCTACCAGTTTGATAATGTTTTCACTTTGGCTGAGAGGAATGGTGATGCCCGTGCGAACCTTTCCTTCACTTAAACGCTCAATGAACAGCTCGCCATTCGGGTTAAGCATAATTTCAATCACATTGGGATCATTGAAATATGACATGATTTTGGGGCCACATGCCGTTTCTAGCATATTAAGATAGCGTTGCTGGGCGAGAATTTCGTGTTTCATAAGCCTTTATTCCTTAAAGGTTGACTTGAGTTTGCTTAAGGTGGCTTTAGAAATGCCCTCGGTTTGCATTTTTACCGCTTTGTTGAGCTCAGAAAGTTCTTTGCTCAATCCTGATAAATTTGAGCCGGCTGCACCGCCTGAGACGATAACAGATGCGGCACCACTAGGGCTGGCATTAGGCATTTGCCCTGCAGAGCTGACAGAAGACAACCCTGCTGCACCTTGAACGGTTGTTGCTGCAGCAAGAGATGAGGTCATAGTCGTTGCGGTAGAAATGTTAACGGTGGGTGCGCTCGCAGTCTCGCTACTTGAGTTGGAGTGAAACAAGCTTCCACCGATTTGACCGACTACTTCTGCCACGATGGGGGGAACTTTCCAGGTTAAAATAGTGATAATGAGCGTGGCAAAGAAGAGTCCTAAGGGTTGATCCAGTGTTGTGGTATTGCTGTATGAAGTCGGATTGAACGTCGCCCAAATACTAATTCCAATGCCCACGATGAGAATGACGGCAAAAATTTTAACAGCGGCTTTGAGTAAGCTTTGAATAGAAGTTGCTAAAAAATTTTCGGTGATGCCAAAAGCGCCAAAAGGTAAAAATAAAAGTGACAATAAAGCAAGAATATAGAAGCTAGTGATTAACACTATTATTTGACAGGCAATGAGCGCAAATAGAGTGAGGATGCCGAAACCTAAAGTCAGATAAATGGCGGTAATGCCGACATTAGTAGAGCCATACTGAACTGCAAGTGAAAGTAGGGAAATTGCGCTATCAAAGCCATATTTCCAAAGTAGATCAGGGCTAAAAATCACTTTTGCTGCATCAGAATCGATGCTATGCAAGCTAATTGCGGTTAGGCCATTGACTAAAATACTGATCAAGCTACTATAATTGCTAATCAGATAAAAAATCATTCCCAATTTAATGATTTTAAATAAGAAGTGGCCCATATTTTCTTGTTGTTTGAGTGCCCAGATTAAGCCAAAAAAAGCAATTTCTAAAGTGGCTAATACATAAAAAAGTTGCACTGCATAATGGCCCATTAAGCCAAATAGTTGGGATAAATGACTGATGTATGTATTTTGAATCGTATCAAACACAAAGGGGTTGATTGTGCTAGGGTCCATTATTCATATCCTGCTGAGTCATTTGAGGTGGGATTGTCGGGTGCCTTGGTTGGAAACTCAGTCAGTGGAGGGTTGCTATCTTCTGCATCACTTTCTGCTTGAGAGAGTTTTTTGTAGGTGAGATTTTGAAACGTTTTCATTGCAGTGGTAGTATTTTGTTGTGCTTGTGCGCCGAGGTCATTACCTGAGTTTGTCATATTGGTAGGAGATTCGGGCGTAGGAGGTGGGGTGGTTGCTACTCCTGTCTGGCCGCCAGGCAGAGAGTCAATGCTAGGATCAATAGGTGAGTCTGCATAAGCGCCACAGGCATACATGAAAATAAAGACAGTCAGGCTACGGGCCACCCACATCACTGCTGCCTCCATTATAAGGTGGAAGTACAATATCTTTCGTGACCATCACGGAGAATTGGTATCCCGCATTGATAATAATTTCAGGTTGAATATTCAAACTCTGACTTGCAATTTGATTACCAACTTGAGAGGCGCTTTGTCCGACGCCTTGCAGTGCAGAAGCCCCTAGTACACTGCCTGAGCTATTGCCTGTTTGCGTATACACGCCGTTGACCAATGAGCCTGAGTTATTGTTATTATTCATTTCATTGGTCGCAATCAAAGCCGGAAGGCTAAATAAAGCAGATAAAACAGCACTGCCAATAATACGTCCCCAATGATTGTTGACTTGATCTTGGAATCCAGCTGTACCCATTGCATCCGTGCCTTCTTGATTAGGCAAAAGAATCGAGCTGCCATCTGGGCGAATTAAGCGCGTAAATTTCGCTTGGACTTGATCCTGTCCAAAAGAAATCGAGGAGTTATACGAGCCAATCAGTCGGGACCCGCGTGGAATTAATAAATACCGGCCACTGATCGAGTCGTACACATCTTGGCTGACAATTGCAACAATGGTGCCTGGCAAATTGGTTGAAATTTTGGATTGTAGTAAAGCTGGAATAACACTTCCAGCCTGTAAAATATAAGGCGATGCAGGGTATTGAACAGTATTGTTATTGTAAATTTGTTTGCTGGGTTGGCTGGTCAAAAAGTCAAGTTTTTGGCCTTGCATATTTTGTTGTTGATAGGTGTTGTCTGTGCTATTTTTATCTGAGCTGGTGCCTGTTTTTGTATCTGTGCTAGCAGGAGTGGTTTGTTGATTGGTAGGAGGAGGTGCGCCGCCTGCAAAGAAGATAGAGCTGGATGCGGCTTCTTGTGAAAAAGGAGAGGACTGGTCAGTATTATTAAGTCCTTGCTGTCTCAGTTGCATCAGTTGTTGTGCCAGAGTTTGCTGTTCACTTTGTAATAATGCCATTTGATGGGCTGCAGCGGGGCTCATCCCATTAATATCGCGATTGAGAATTGTGTTAATTTGATCTCCTGCACCATAATCCGCAGGGAGGCTAGCTACACTTCCTGGAGGAGCCCCTGCGCCAGAGGCAGTGCCGATCTGACTCGCCCGACTTCCGCTTGAAGTATTTTGATCGAGCGAGGTGATCAAAATAATCAAAATAATGGCCGCTAATACCGCAGCAATAGCCATGATCAAATTTTTGTTAAGTGTCGCCACTGCAGGTTTCATTTTGCTGAGTAAAGATACCGAAGATTTTTTTTCAATCATGGCGACCCGCCTTAATTATGTTGAATTTGAACAATCGTCTGCCCTGTTTTTTGAACCCCAGTTTGGAGCCGCGCTTGTTGCAGTACCACATCGGTAATAATATAAGGAGCGCGATAACGCCAGTTGACCATGGTCCCATAATTGCCATTATTATCTGCAACGTACAAAACCGGCATTTGTGCAGCAGTATACGTGGCGGGCAGTTGAATATAAGTTTGCTTGCCATCATTAAAAATACGTACAGGATACCAGTCTGGTTTGGAGCCTTCTGAGATTGAAAACGCATAGTTAAAATCTAAATTGTTTAAATTAATGCTAGGGCTGCTTGTGGCTGCAGCAAAGGGATTAGCTAGTGGGCTGGCATTGCTGGATGCATAAGTCACCATATTGTTGGGGTAATTCCAATTGACTGCGGCCATATAGCTGGAATCGGTCGATTGTAAGACCAAGTGATAAACACGCTGATCTGTTGTAATAATCATAGTATTTTCCAAGCCAGATTGGTTTGGTTTAATGAGGAGATGTTGGGTTAAAGTATCGCCGCTGCCGCTGTAGGTTTGTGCAATTTGCCAACGCAGCGTATCCCCGGCTGCTTCAGAAATAAGTTTTTCACCCGGTTGTAGTGCAACATCGGTAATTTTGAGTGGAGCGCAATAAATGGTATAGAGTGCGCCATCGGTATAATTGTAAGTCATCATTGAATTAAAAAACCCGCTGCTAGTGGGCTGTGCAGTGGCTTGTTTGTTTGCATAATCAACGGCTGCAGTCGGACTGCTAAAAGTAGGAGTCGCTGGAGTTGTGTTGGAAGAGGGCTCAGGCATCAACTGTCCTGGCATAGGTACGGGGACGTATTGTGTGACGACTTGATTGATGGTTCCAGGTGGGTTGGCTTGAACATAGACAGCTGGATTATTTTGCCCCAGATTTGCTGTCGTGGATTGGGCGCCACTGTCTGTTGTAGGTGCGCCAGAGCATGCACACAATACTGTCATGGGAAGCAATGCAAATAAGGTTTTGCAAAGGGGTGAAATGGTCATGATGATGAGCCCTCATTGTTAATGCTAAAGTAAGAAATTTTTAAACCAAATGGATTTTTTAGAAGTTCAGTTTGATCATCAGGAATGTCGGTTTGGCTGACGGTGAAGATACCGCTTTGAGTAATTTGATTTTGAATTTGTCCCTGATTATTGTAGGTCGTGACGGTCCAGGTAAAGCGAATAGATTGATCGCTCACCACATTGAAATTGTTGATTTGGACTGCTTTAGTAATTTGTCCCAATTGTTGTAATGGATTGGCGCCTTGAGCATAGGAGGTGAGCTGACTGATGGCTTGGTTGCTCACAAAATCAAAAGCATTAAACCAGTTTTGTCTGGCAATAACGGGATCAAGTGGCAGCGACATAATGTCTGTAATAAATTGATTAACAAAATAAGCTTGCTGCGCTGAGCTGGCTTTAAGGCTTTGCGGAAGTTGCACTAATGTGGTGGTATGATCTGGATTAGCTTGCGCAACATAAACATAGGTTTTTTTCATATCAATGACCACAATAAAGGCCAGTAAGAATAAAATCAAAACAATGAGAGAGAGAACCGCAATTTTTTGCCAGTTTTGTGCTTGCGTACGCGCATCGCCAATTCGGGCTGACCATTCAAGATAAGCCTTTTCGTAAGCAGTGAGATTGTCTGTATTCGTCGTGTGTGAGATGATTTTAGCCATGATTTTATTTTTTCTCCATGAGCAGGCCGGTATTTTCTACAAAACCATTCGGAAATACATTGGCTCCTATAACTTGAACTTTTGGGGAACTCATGCTGATTATTGAGAACAATAGTAGCAGGAAACTTCCAAGTAAACAAAAGAAGCTGACTAAGCGCCAAAATTGAGCTGCTTTAAGATGAATGCCCATTTCCAGATCTGCACTTTGTGTAGCCATCTTGAAGGGGGTATTGATGCGGCCATAGGAATAGGCAAGCATATCTTTTTGTGCAGTTATTTCAGACATATTTGCCCCTCTCTTTTAATAGATCAACCGCCCAATCTAGTTTTTTGTAGGTTAAATAGCTCATTAAAAATTTCTTTTCACCAACCTCATTGTACAGATTGAGTAAAGCAACTTTGTCTTGGGGGCGACTGACTCCACAAATCGCCAAGGCAAGGGGTGAAAGGTTTAAATCAAATAAAGCATTGCCATAATGTGATTCAAAGTAATATTGACGCTTGGGCTCAGCATGCGCAATGATATTGATTTGTTTGTCATTTAAGCCTAGGGTGGTATATTTTTCTTGGATATTAGGTTCTAGTGCACGATCATTGGGTAAGAAAATACGCGAAGGGCAGGATTCCAAAAGACTTGAGGCAATACTGGAGCTGAGCGTGTCATCTACGGATTGCGTAGCGAAAATCACGGATACGTTTAATTTTCTTAAGGTTTTGAGCCATTCTTTAATTTTGCTTGAAAAAATACTGTGTTCTAAGAAAAGCCACGCTTCATCTAAAATAAGTAAGGTGGGGCGGCCATCAAAATTTTTCTGCAAAGAGTGGAAAATATAGCTGAGTACGGGCGGAATGATTTGTGGAACTTGCATGAGCTCTTGCATTTCAAAGCATTGAAAGCGTTTGGTTTTGAAATTTTCGTGATCTGCATCTAAAATACTGCCATAGGGGCCACCCAGGCAATAGGGTTCTAAGGCGAGGCGAATATTTTGATCCTGTACTAAAGCGCATAAGCCTGTGAGTGTGCGCTGAGATTGAGGCGCATTAGCAAGGTTAGATAGAGCATCCCAAATACTCTCTTTAATTTCTGGGCTGAGCTCGATTTTTTCATTTGTGAGGAGTTCTAGCAGCCATTCTGAGGCAAAAATACGCTCATTGAGTAGATCAATTTTGGCTAATGGCTGGAACACTAAGCCGCGGCTATCTTGAGCGCCAACATCGTAATATTCTCCGCCCACGGCTAGTGTTGTCGCGAGGAAGCTTCCTCCTTTATCAAAAATAAAAACCTGAGCATTTT
>CAXNIG010000025.1:0-7926 GCA_964202445.1 Pseudomonadota bacterium | reverse complement strand
AATTTGGCCTGCAACCATAGGATTCAAGCCTAAACCCGAGCCATGAATGGCTTTTTCAATTTCACCAACCATCATTTTATCCCAAGGCGTAATCACGAGAGTCCGTGCATCACCAATCGTAATATTGGCTACTTGAGACAACGGCACATCGCTGCCATATGCAGATACTTTGATGTGTTCCAACAAAGATGGATGGGCACTGCCGGTACGAATTTTATGAAGCTCGAGCTTCAACATCTCAACACTTTTAGTCATGCGTAACTCAGCTTCTTTAAATGGATCACTCATTTCTTATCCCCTCATTAATTATAAACCAAGGTTCCCTCTTGATGCCCGAGCAAAACGCGCGCCAAGGCACCCGGCTTAAACAAATTAAATACTTGGATTGCTACATTATAATCGCGACACTGACAAAATGCAGCTAAATCCATTACCGCCAACTCTTTTTGCAATACTTCCGCAAAACTCAAATGCTCAAATAATTTGGCATCGGCAAACTGATTTGGGTCTTTATCATAAACACCCTCTACTTTGGTTGCCTTTAATAACACTGAAGCACCAATTTCAATCGCCCGTAAACTAGCAGCAGAATCGGTCGTCACAAAAGGATTACCTGTTCCACCTGCAAAAATCACGATTTTCTTTTGGGCTAAGGCTGCTCTTGCTAAGCGATAATCAAACGCATCCACCACACCTTCAATCGGCAGAGCAGACATTAATTCAACTTGACCACCCCGCGCTTCAATGGCATCACGCAAGGCTAAGCCATTTAAAACCGTTGCCAAAATGCCCATTTGATCCGCTGTAACCCGATGCAATAAAGCACTTTCGATACTGGCACCACGCAAGAAATTACCGCCACCGACGACAATCCCTATTTCGACACCGGCTGCAACGCCTTCAAACAACTCATCTACGACAGCATTAAAGCGGGATGAACAAAGGGAAGCTTCTCCATTAGAAAAAGCTTCCCCACTGATTTTTAAAAGTACACGTGTTGATTTTTTCACACGCTCTCCTTTATTTTGCGTTTGCATAAGCCATGACTTCAGCCACGAAATCAACTTCTTGTTTTTCAATGCCTTCACCAACGGTAAAGCGTACAAAGCGCAGCACTTTTGCATTACGCTGTTTCAACAAAGCAGCGACCGTTACATTTGGATCTTTAACAAAATGCTGACCCAACAAGCTCACTTCTTCAAGATACTTACGCATCCGGCCTTCTACCATTTTTTCAATAATATCAGCAGGCTTACCGCTTTCTTTGGTTTGAGCTGTAAAAATTTCACGCTCTTTTGCCAAAATTTCAGCGGGCAAATCTTCGCCGGAAATCACAAGAGGGTTCGATGCTGCAATATGCATTGCGAGATCTCTCGCTAATTCTGCATCACCGCCTTCCAATTCAACCACTACGCCAATTCGGCCGCTATGAATATAAGCGCCTACTTGATGCGCACTTTTAATATGCGCAGCACGACGCAGAGAAATATTTTCACCAATCTTCGTAATCAAGGCTTTACGTGCATCATCAATTGTTGCAGCCGTATCCGACACCAAGGCACTGATTTCAGCAACACCTTCTTTGCCTGCTTGCAAAGCTTTTTGCGCCACATGGCTAACAAATTGCGTAAAATTGTGATCACGCGCCACAAAGTCAGTCTCGCAATTAACTTCTATTAACAAAGCCTCTTTGCCATCTGCGCTCAAAGCCGCATACACAACACCCTCTGCTGCAATGCGATCTGCTTTTTTATCAGCTTTTGCTAAACCTGATTTACGCAATTCGTCGACTGCTTTTTCAATATCACCCGTGGTGGCAACAAGTGCTTTTTTACACTCCATCATGCCCGCGCCGGTCCGTTCTCTTAACTCTTTAACGAGTTGTGCACTAATCTCTGCCATTCTCAATTATTCCTTGTCTGTTGCTTTGGTCGCTTTCGCTTTGCTTGCTGTTTTTGCTTTGGCTTTAGGCTTGGCTTCAACCGCTACTTCGACTGAAACGTCTGCAGTCTTTTTAGCCTTAGCTTTAGGTTTCGCTTCAACTGCCACCTCTGCAATGACCTCTTCCGCTTTTTTAGCTTTCACTTTAGGCTTGTCTTCAGCAACCACTGCCTCAGCCTTAAGCTCTACTTTTGCGTCTACTTTTGCTTTGGCTTTAGGCTTTTCTGTTTCTGCTGTTTTAGTTTTCTCAGCAGCAGTCACTGCTAATTCTTTCGCATGCAACACCGCATCGACAATTCCTTTCATATAAAGCTTGATGGCACGAATCGCATCATCATTACCTGGAATCACATAGTCCACGCCATCTGGGCTGCTATTGGTATCAACAATGGCCACTACAGGAATGCCAATCCGACGCGCTTCTTCAATCGCAATATCTTCATAACCGGTATCCACAACAAACATGACATCTGGCAAACCACCCATGTTTTTAATGCCACCAAAACAACGCTCCAATTTTTCCATTTCACGCTGTTTCATCAATGCTTCTTTTTTGCTGAGGCGATCAAACAAACCTTCTTCATGCATTTTTTCAAAATCTTTCAAACGCTTAATCGACTGACGTACCGTTTTGTAATTAGTCAGCATTCCGCCCAACCAACGATGATTCACATAAGGCATACCGGCACGAGTGGCCTCTTCTTTAATGACATCTTGCGCTGCTTTTTTGGTACCGACAAACAAAATCTTGCCTTTTTTAGCAGCAATTTTACTCAAAAAATTAACCGCTTCTTGATACATAACCACAGTCTGCTCTAAGTTAACAATATGAATCTTATGACGTTCGCCAAAGATATACTGTTTCATCTTAGGATTCCAAAACCGTTTTTGATGTCCAAAATGGACACCCGCTTCTAACATCTCACGCATGGTGATATTCGACATAATATAACACTCCAGGGTTATGAAACAAACATGCATTTCGATCTGTAACCCATGCGGGCACCCTAACAAAATCGTTCACAAATGCATGCGAATTTTATCCTGCCGAAACAGGACGCTACTTTATACCACAATCAAATACAGCGCGCAAGTTTTTTTGGAAACCCGAGATCACTGACAATCAAATCCTTGTAGGGCCAATACTCCTGCAAAATTACCTTGCGCCAAAAAGAGCTCATAGCTTGCTGAGGCATCGCCTTTGCTAAATGTTAGCGCAAAGTGCGTTCGATCAATCGTGGTGACACTGGCTGAATTAAACAACTGAATTAATGCCCATACTCCAGAATACGTTTCGGTTTGTACCGTTCCATCCAAACTAACAAATTTGATGACGACATCTGCATGATTGGGCGAGGGCCAATGCCATAGGCTAGTAAAGCGCGGGCCATTTTGATAAAACAAAGTTTGCGCACCATTCGTCATACTGAACTCTGCTAGATTTTTACTCAGTACCATGGGCGTTAAGTTGATGTTTAAACTCGGGGCATTATTTTGATGAAAAAAAGCATCATGGATCAGCATTAAACGCACAATATCTTGCTGCAAAAAATTAGGCAGAATAAAGGGCACACCATAGGCTGAGCGTTCTTCTAATTGACCATTTTTAATATTCACCAATGCAGCCATATGCTGATTCATAAAACGCCCCCCCACTCCATCACGATTAAAAAAGTGACTAAAAACATTTAAATCGGGATTGGTTTGCTGAATCACCTGACGACAGGCTCCTGCAACCTGCCCCTGCCAGTTTGCCGAGACCTGCTTTTCAGCTTGATTAAACACTGTTTTAGTCGCAGCCCGCACCACACTTTGCAAAATAGATTGAACTGGCTGGGGCGCAGCAGCACTTAAAGCCTGCAACTGATTTAAAGGAGCAAACTGACCATTTAAAATCTGAATCGCCATATTCAAACTGTCATTGCCAGTATGAGCTTGACTAAGCCCAGCCCCGACCGCCAACAAAGCTGTCTGGATCCCAGTCAAATTGCTGTTTGCACTAAAATATCCCTGCAATGCAGGCAGATTTTGGGCCATTTGTTGCCACAGGGTCATCCAATCTGAATCTGCATGACCCGCTGCATTAAACCAAGATGCGGCAGCCTCTATATTTGCAAAAGGCTTCAGACTCACCCCACTCAAAGCTTGCATCCATGCTGCGGTATATTGACTCCAATAAAACTGCGTCACTTGAGCACTCACTGCTTGAATTGCAGCATGACTAACCTGAATCGCCTGGCTTGCACCCAAGACCCAAGATTGATTCAAAGTTTGCATCACAGAATGCGCTTCGTCTGTGTTCAAATATTGATTGGCTGCGGCCTGTGTAAAAAAGCCATCTACACTTGCACCCTGCGATAATACAAAACTGGTTTGCCCCTGTCCCGCCAGATAAGTTGGCACTTCGTTTGCGCTTTCTTTCAAGGCAAAAAAAGCTTGGATCGCCAGCGGCTGATTGCCCAAAATAGCCCGAGCCTGACCGACCAAATCCATATTAATGGGCATGGCTTCCACGCCCAAATTCACCCAATCCCAATAAACTGGCAACATGGCTGGCTCTGCAATTTGCCCAGCCACACTGTGCGCATCAAAGTGATCTAAGTCATTTAACATCAAATAGGCGCTCAGACTATTATAAATGGCCGCATCTTGTGTGAGCAAATCAATGCTCTTTTGATTTTTACTCCGACTGATAGCCAGACTATTTTGTAAATTTTGTTCCAATTCACCAACCAAAAATGGCTCAAACTGTTTACGCAGCGCCAGATTATATTGATCTTGAAGGGCCTCTTTAATTTTATTGGGAAACACCATCCCTAAATACCGGCCAAACCAACGATCATCCTGCACGCCTACTTGATTTAAATTCTCTAAGGCGGGCAAGTAAACCATGGGATCATCTGAGCGCAAAGCACTGATATTCAAATTCTGATTTATAGCAGCAAGATAATCCTCTGCTTTCAAAACCCCTAGCCACCAAATCCCAAACACCAACAATAATCCAGCCAATGCCAAGGCCACTATTTTTTTACGCTGCGCCTCCAAAAAATGGGGGACTGCATTCCAAGGTTTAAAATAATGCACCTCTTTGGCCAGCACATCTATTTCGATTTGTTTGACTGATGTTTCAGTAGTAAAATAGACGCCTCGCAACAAACGACGATCATGGAGTGAAGCTTCTAATTTTGGATAATACTCCGCTAAAGCCTGTGGAAAAAACAGCAAGGCCGCATTGTCCTCCACACTCAAGGCTTCCCAATTCAGATGCGATAAAACCCGGGCACTCAAGCGCTGATGCAAAGCCTTAAAAGAGTCTGGCAAGGACAGTGCATCATTAAAACCCAAAACCTGCTCTTTTTGCGCTGGCTTCAGTCGTTTAAAATATGCCGCAAAACCAGGTACTCCCTCAATCCCCGTAATCGTGACATATAAGGGAATGGCCCCCCAGGAATACGCATAACAAGTCTGCAAAGCGCGGGTCACATCTTGATTAAACGCTTTGAGACGCACAGGGTCTTGCAGTAACTCTAAGGAATAACCAATGATCACTGCTCGATGTGATAGGAAACACTGTGTTCGGCGAATTTGGCGGCACCAACTCTGCCATTTGGACTCTTTTAATTCTGTAGCTTGATCTCGCCAAATGGTCTCTTCTGGCGCTAAAAAAACACCCTCATCCCGAATCGAAACCAGGCCTGCGCTCGCAAAATCACTTTCTCCCAAAATCAAATACCAGGGTCGCGTATCCCAGCGCAAGCTTTTTTTCAATTGTACACATTGCAGCTCCCAATCTTTTAAAACATGCTGATGTTGCTTTCTATCTTTCATAACAATAATTTTCAAAACAGGTCTCCTAAAAGTGATTGGGGAAAATATAATTGCGTAGTAGTCGCAGATCAAAAGGATTATCAACACTATTCGCACTCAAATTAAAGCTTACGCTCATGCCATCATGATTAAACACAACTTGATACTGATTGCCATATTTAGAGCGGACCAAGGTGGCACTTTGGAGCAAATGAAATAGCGCCCAAGGCCCCATAAAATTGACCACTTCATCACTCAACAACAAGCGATCAAAGCGAATACTCATTGAGCCATCTGTATTTTGGGGTGGCCAGACCATATTCACACCGGCATCTACATCGCCATCAAAAACCACTTCTTTGCCGTCATAATTCAAAATAGCCCGATGCGCGCTCTCTATAGCACTTGGACTCATTGTAAAATTTAAAGCGCCTGTAGTTCCGCCAAAAAAGGTATTACGAATGACGGTGGCAGCACTGATTTCATTGGTCACAGATTGATTTTGACTAAAAGGCAAGTCATCCACGCTCGCCCACTGCGCATGCCCAAAACGATCAAAGTTTACAAACGGGCTTAAATATTTTTTGACAAAACTATCCTCTACTCCACCTGGCTTAAAGTAATTGCTAAAGTCTTGAATGGTCACCTCGTTGTCTGAATTCACAAAAGGAAACCGCCCTTGCAAAGCCTGTTGATAATAAGAGGCTACATTGGCTTGCCATTGATCTGCCAAGTATTGATTCGCGGTTGCAAAAATAATGACATAGGTATTTGCTACAATTTGATTTAGCCAACGGGATAGGGGCATGGGGAGCGTTTGTGCCTCACTGGTGATCGCCGTTAGCGAATGATCTGCCTGGCCTGCAAAAATCTGCGTTGCTGCAGTATAAGCGGATAATTGTGGATTGCTGGAATTGGCAATGCTATTTAAATATTGCTGCAATGCCGTCAAGCTAGCAAGCACGGTCTGTATGCCCGCACCCTGGCCTTCGGTCACCAACGCAGTCAAGGGCAAATAGTGGCTATTGAGCATATTATTACTGGCAAAACTCCCCGCACTATTCTCGCTGACCACTTTAATCACACTGATCAAAGGGGAGTCTGCTTCTGTCAACGTTGTTAATAAATCAATTTCCTGCTGCAGACTGGTAAACTGTGCCATATTCATCTCTGCCAGTGCGGCATCCCAGGCATTCATATAATCTGTCCAATATAAATTATCCATTTGCGCACGAACTTGGGCAAGATCTACATTAGCATGATCATTATGATACTGGGCACCTAATACCCAAGACTGGCTCGCTACGGTTGTCACACTCTGGCTTGCCTGAGCCTGATAAAATTGCGTATAACCGTCTTTACTAAACAAATAGGGTACTCCGACTACATTCAAATTACTAAAGACCTCTGCACTATCTGCACTCATCTCGCCCGCCAATTGAAAATTCGTTTTATTCTGTGCTGCTGACTCCAGTTTTAAACGCAAATAAGCTTGCATATACAGCGGACTACTCCACATCGTTGCCCGCGCTTTTTGAATTAAATTTGCATCCAAGGTGGTGACAGGCAGAAAACCCAAATGTAATAAATCAGCCAAATTTTCAGAAAATTGAGCATTGCCATGCCCACTCAACAAGGCCTGCATTTGTGGCGGATTCAGCTCATTTAACTGACTGAGCATCAAGGTACAAGACAGCCAATTGTAAACATTTTCAATAGAGTCCATATCATTATTATTGGCACTTGCCGTAGCGCCTGCCAGGCCCATCTGCAAACTCGCAATTAACTCTGGCAAAAACTGTTTCTGCAATTGCTGCTGATATAAAGCTTGAATCACCTTCTGTGGATTATCATGCACATAGAGCCCCGCAGGCAGAATATTCAAACCGGCATGATATAACTGCGCCAGACTATTGAGATCCGTATAAGAGGCTGCAGAATCAATACTCCGGTTTTGATTTAAATGCTGAACCATATTGATCGCCCACAGACTGACTGCACCCAAAGTCACACTGATCAAAAGCAGCAATTTTGCATATTGCCACAGACTAAAATGCCATTCTGAGGTCTCTTGGACCCCCACCCACTCTGACTCCTTTAAAATCGCTTGCTTAAACATTGCCTCACTAAAGAAACGTCGATTCCGCAAGGATCTTGGCACCTCTGTCACATTCAAAC
>CAXNIG010000024.1:0-8016 GCA_964202445.1 Pseudomonadota bacterium | reverse complement strand
ATTCTTTTGCAGTTTTATTAAGCTGTTGCGCTTGTTGTGCACCTGGACTAATGGAGATATCACCATTCATTTGACTCACCTTTTAGCATTGTTTTTATAATTTGATTATACTTTATTTGCGAGATTTAATCAAGTGAAACAAATATGCAGTTTGTAAAAACACAAACGCAATCGTCAGACCAAACATGCCAAAGACCTTAAAGTTGACCCAGGTGTTGGTAGAATAATGATAAGCAATATAGATATTGAGGGTGCCTAAGAATATGAAAAAGAAACCCCAGAGGGAGTTTATTTTGCGTAGAATATCCGTGGGAAGCGAATTGGAATCAGCTTGCTTGACAAAGATTTCTAGAATAGTCCGTTTAAAATAGTGGCTCACTAAAAAAGCAGCGCCCATGAACCAATTAATGATACTGACTTTCCATTTGAGAAACATCGGATCATGCAAAAAAATAGTCAGACCGCCAAAAATCAGGATCAAAATAAAACTGATCCAATACATAGGCTTGACCGAACCATGCTTGATTTGCATAGTAATAATCTGGATGGCACTGGCTACGATTAACGCAAAAGTACCCCAATACAGGCCCCAAATTTTATAGACAATAAAAAAAGCTAAAACGGGGAACATATCATTAAACATTTGCATGATGTGCCCCCTTTTTTTTAGCCTTTACTCTGCAGCTGCGACTACTGCAGGAGCGGCTGCAACTGCATCCACATCACGCAAAGTGAGCTTGATTCGACCCTGACGATCGGTTTCCATCACTCTCACACGAACCACATCACCTACTGCCAAGAAATCTGAAACATTCTCAACGCGCTCTTCACGAATTTGTGAGACATGCACCAGACCATCACGACCAGGGAGAATCGTCACAAATGCGCCGAAATCAGCGATACGGGCGACTTTTCCTTCATAAATTGCGCCTACTTCAACTTCAGCCACAATATCATGAATCCGTGCTACAGCAGCTTCAATGGCCTTTTTGTCAGCGGAGAAAATTTTGACAGTGCCATCATCAGTTAAGTCAATGGTAACGCAACATTCTTCAGTAATTGCGCGAATCACTGCGCCGCCTTTACCAATGATTTCTTTCACTTTTTCAGGATGAACTTTCATGGTATAGATGCGTGGAGCATACGGAGACATTTCATTGGGAGTGGTGATGATTTCATTCATCAATCCCAGAATATGCATTCTGCCTACTTTAGCTTGATCGAGCGCAGCGGACATGATTTCTTTCGTAATCCCGGTGATTTTGATGTCCATTTGTAAAGCCGTCACACCGTATTGAGTGCCCGCTACTTTAAAGTCCATATCACCAAGATGATCTTCATCACCCAGAATGTCACTTAAAACGGCAAACTTATCCCCTTCTTTAATGAGCCCCATTGCAATCCCTGCAACAGATTCTTTAATCGGAACGCCTGCATTTAAAAGTGCAATGCTTGTGCCACACACCGTAGCCATTGAGCTTGAACCATTTGATTCTGTAATTTCAGATACCACACGCAAGGTGTAAGGGAATTGTTCTTCGGTAGGAAGAACCGCTGAAATCGCACGGCGCGCTAAATTACCATGACCAATTTCACGACGTTTAGGGCTGCCGACCATGCCGGTTTCACCGACAGAGTAAGGAGGGAAATTGTAATGCAACATGAAGCGATCTTTTGACTCTCCCAGTGCTGCATCTAAAATCTGTGCATCACGATCATTGCCCATCGTGGCCACAACCAAGGCCTGAGTTTCACCGCGAGTAAACAGCGCTGAACCATGTGGACGAGGCAGGATGCCTTGTTCGATATGAATCGGCCGAATAGTACGATTATCACGACCGTCAATCCGCAAACCGCCATTGATAATCGCATCACGCACATGACGCTCTTCCAATTTGGCGAATAAGTTTTGCACGATTTTAGCTGTAATTAATTTTTCAGCATTTTCAAACTGAGTCGTTGCAGCAGTACGCAGCAGATTCAGTTTTGCATAGCGCGACTGCTTATCCTGCAATTGATAGGCCTCAACAATACCAGGCAGATAAGCAGCTTTGATTTCAGCCAACAGCGCTTCATCTGTAGGTGCAGCCTGCCAATCCCATTTGGGTTTGCCCGCTACTTTGGTGAGCTCTTCAATGGCATGAATCGCAATTTGCATTTCTTGATGACCAAACAATACGGCACCCAGCATAATCTCTTCAGGCAATTGTTTGGCTTCTGACTCAACCATCAATACCGCATCTTTGGTGCCGGCTACGACTAAATCAAGATCAGAGCTTTCCAAATCAGATTTGCTTGGATTAAGGAGATATTCACCATTGGCAAAACCAACACGTGCTGCACCAATCGGGCCTTGAAAAGGAACGCCTGCCAGCGATAAAGCAGCGGATGCACCAAGCAAAGCCGCAATATCTGCCGACACTTCAGGATCCAATGACAGAACCGTTGCAATGACTTGCGTTTCGTTAAAGAACCCTTCAGGGAAAAGAGGACGTAATGGGCGATCAATCAAGCGCGCAGTTAAAGTTTCTTTATCAGAAGGACGAGCTTCACGCTTTAAAAAACCGCCTGGAATACGCCCTGCAGCGTACATTCTTTCTTGATAATTAACTGTTAAAGGGAAAAAATCAGTTTGGCCGACTTTTTTAGAGGCCACTGCGGTCACAAGGACAACAGTATCACCCATTCTGACCAAGACAGCACCATCGGCCTGTCTGGCCATGCCACCTGTTTCAAGAGTGACTTCGTGTTTCCCATACTGGAACACTTTTTTAAATACTTTAAACATGAAAATCCTTAATTTTGATGATTAACGACGCAATTCCAAACGAGCCAAAATTTTGCGATAACGCTCAAGGTCTTTACCTTTGAGGTAGTCCAGCAAATTCCGTCTTTGGCTGACCATGCGAAGCAGGCCGCGACGTGAGTGAACATCTTGTTTGTGCATCGCAAAATGGGAGCTAAGCCCTTTAATGCGCGCAGTGAGCAAAGCAATTTGAACTTCAGGAGAACCGGTATCCCCTTTGCTTTGTTGAAACTCTTTTAATATACCTTCTTTGATATCCTTTGTAAGGGACATGTTAATACTCCTTAAAGTAAACTAGTTAATGACATTTAGACGACCCATTTAAGGTTGAGTCCGGTCGCGATTATAAACGGTTTTGCATCAAGGGGCAAGCTTTATAAAACAGACCTCACCCTACCGGCTTTAACTGTGGAAACAAAATCACATCCCGAATCGAAGCAGAGTCCGTTAAAAACATGACCAAACGATCAATGCCAATGCCCTCACCTGCAGTCGGCGGCATGCCGTATTCCAAAGCTTCGACATAATCCGCATCGTAAAACATGGCCTCTTCATCCCCTGCTGCTTTGGCATCCACCTGGGCTTTAAAGCGCTCGGCTTGATCTTCCGCATCATTTAATTCAGAAAACCCATTGGCCAATTCACGCCCCCCTATAAAAAACTCAAACCGATCAGTGACAAAAGGGTTGACATCATTACGGCGCGCCAAAGGAGACACTTCAGCCGGATACTCAGTAATAAAAGTAGGATCAATCAACTGATGCTCAGCGACTTCTTCAAAAATTTCAATCTGCACTTTACCCAAACCGCCGCCCTTGCTCAGCTTAATACCCAGACGGTTTGCCAAAGCCTGCGCCCGCTCCAAATCTTGCAGGTCCGCCAGAGTCGCCTCGGGGCAATACTTTAAAATAGCCTCAAGAACGGTTATTTTTGCAAAAGGCTGGCTCAAATCAAAATCACGTCCCTGATAGCTTACAGTCGTACTGCCCAAAACTTTTTGTGCCAGATAGGGCAGCAGGGCCTCTGTCAAGGCCATCAAGTCTACATAAGTGGCATAGGCTTGATAAAACTCAATCATTGTAAATTCAGGATTATGCCGAGTTGAAAGCCCCTCATTTCTAAAACTACGATTAATTTCAAACACACGCTCCAAGCCGCCCACAATCAAACGCTTCAAATACAGCTCTGGCGAAATCCGTAAAAACATGGGCAAATCTAAGGCATTATGAAAAGTTTCGAACGGCTTTGCTGCAGCACCTCCTGGAATGGCCTGCATCATCGGGGTTTCCACCTCCAGATAATCTCGGGCTTTTAAAAAATCACGCACTCCGTCAATAATAGCCGTGCGCATTTCAAAAACGCGCCGCACTTCTTGATTCATCGTCAAGTCAAGATAGCGCTTACGATACCGTTGCTCATGATCCGCCAGACCATGAAACTTATCGGGCAATGGCCGCAATGCCTTGGTCAAAAGCTTAATCTCTGAGGCATGCACCGATAATTCCCCCGCATTGGTACGAAAAATCAGCCCCCTCACTCCCACAATATCGCCCAGATCCCAATGCTTAAAGGCTTCATAATTCGACAGCTCATCTTGACGCAAATAAATTTGCATCCGCCCAGAGCGATCTTGAATTGTGATAAAACTCGCTTTACCCATGACACGCTTTAACATCACACGTCCCGCCAGGCTCACCGTTGTAGCCAGCGCAACCAAAGCCTCTTTATCCTGGCCAGCAAATTCGCCTTGCAATGCCCCAGCCGCATGCTCAGGCACAAAATCATTGGGAAAAGCAGTCACAGCAGCAGCACGTAGCGCCACCAACTTCTGCCGCCGCTCTAAAATTTGGCTATTTTCATCTTCAATCAGATATGACATATTACCCTCCTAAGCAAAAAAGGGAATTGTAGCATAAAAAATTGCATTATCGCTGTAGGCCAAGCAAATTATCACGAGCTGCCTGTTTTACAAAGGCAAGCTGCGGCCTATTTGACCTTGTTACATCCACTACAAGGTCTTTAAGAAACTGTGGCAATGACTTCTCGCGCCCCATTTCCCTCATCAGACTGATGCTCCGCGTTTCGCTAGGATCCCAAGTATTCCGGCGCTCTGCACATTTATTCACATACGCTCTAAAAGCAACAGCTGAAGCTACGCGTGTATTCATAAGTGTGCGACAAATCGCTAGCATGTCATTTTGCTTTTGGTTAAATACTTTAGCACTTTCCCCTCCTGCAGCTTTAAAGTGCTTAAGAAGAAACATCCCCAACTCAATCCGTTTTTTATATGCCTCATCATCCACATCCCCTTCAGCCCGTGGAACCGCACCAAGGCGCTTCTTAACTAAAGCCGTCGCAGTGGAGAAATAATTATATAAAAACAAAAACTCAGCTTTATTCTTTGCCTTATTAAAATCAGTACTCGTAATTCCAGGCGTATCAACAATTAAGACCGAATTTGGACGCTTATCTAATAACGCTCTCAATCCATTTTCTCTGATCTCCACCATAGAACGAGGATCCTCCTGAGCCTTATCTGGAAATGCATGGTATGCAGCATAATTTCTCACTGCACGATTGACCCTGCCGTACTTTAGATGAGTCTCCTCATATTTCTTTTTATTCTCTGGCGTTCGATTTGCATACCAACATTCCCAGGCATTTAATAAATCTACAGAATTGGGATCCCTAAATACTAACATCAACTGCTTATCCGCGTTAACCGCCGGAATCCAAAGCGTATTCTCTAAAGTTCCACCATCTTGATACAAAACACCCCCAATCTCATGAGGCTTCAAAACCTTAGGTAGGGATGCCGAAGCACGGCAAGCATCTACCAGCTTCACAGCTGGAGTAGCGGCATGATTAAAAATACACGGCTGCAAAGGACCACTGGGATGGCTTGCTCTTACCGCATTAGTCGAGAATAACTTGAAACGCACAGGATCATCTCTACTCAAAGTCAAAAGATCTTTAAAAGTAAAATTTAGCGCCTTCTGAGCCAGATCTCCCTCTGCTGCTACGAATGCTACGAAAGGAGAACCAACCACAGGAATAGCTATATTGTGTCTACCTAAAATATTACGTATTAGGTCTCTATTTTTAATGTGCCGGACCGAGAGGTCTTGAGAATACTCACCCAATGCCAGTAAAAGCTGTCGCACAATATGAGTATTGAGCATCTTAATAATAGGAGCCCCACTATTCCCTAAAAATGTAGGCTCATCATCTAGCAACTTTTTGAAGTCTTGTTCCTTAACCAGTTCCTCCAGCTGCTCTGCAGTCATGCCGACTGCGAGAAGAACACCAATGAGCGCACCTACGGAAGTGCCATAAACATGCCTAACGCCACGCATAATTCCAAAGGCATTGAGCGCAGCCAAAGCCCCTACATGGCCTGCACCTTTGGGACCTCCGCCACTTATAGAAATACTAGTAATGCCAGGATTTTCTAGCAATCTTAATTCTCAACTTAAAAATTACATCATACATTAAAAATAAAAAAACTTCAATATAATTATAAATAATACTTTATATTTATTTTCAATTTAAAGAAATAGATGCATTGCATTAACGAGTGGTTTTGATTTTTGAGAGAGATCATTTTTAATGGGGCCGCTATGTGATATAATGAAACCTAAATACATAGTAAATTAACTTTATGAATGCAGCTGCTCTTCCCAAATTACCCATTGGTATTCAAGATTTCCCCACCGTACGTCACAATCATTATGTTTATGTCGATAAAACAGAAGATCTGCATCGTTTGATCACAGGCGGAAAAGTATACTTTCTCTCCCGACCTCGACGCTTTGGCAAATCACTTTTGATTTCTACTCTTGAGGCTATTTTTAAAGGACAGAAAAATTTATTCACAGATACCTGGATTGGCCATTCGGATTATAACTGGCCTCAACACCCTGTTATTCGAATCGACATGACCCAAATCAGCAAAAACAATATTCCTGACTTTAAGGCGGCACTGCTCCAGACCGTCACCAACCTGGCCTCGCAGCATCAGATTACGCTCAACGAACCCCTCATCGATGCCGCCAATGCTTTTAACAATTTGATCGAACAACTCAGCCTGACTCAAAAAGTTGTTGTTTTAATTGATGAATATGACAAACCCATGCTTGATAATATTAATCGCCCTGAGATTAGCCAAGAAATTCGCGATACCTTACGCCAATTCTATGCAATCCTCAAAGCTCAAGATCACAATTTGCGTTTTGTCATTTTGACTGGAGTCACCAAGTTTTCCAGAGTCTCTATTTTTTCAGGCCTGAACAATTTGCAAGATATCAGCATGAGCGATCAATATGCCACACTCTGCGGCTATACCGAGGCTGAACTCATTCAAGTATTTGACCCCTGGATTAAACGCCTTGCTACCATGCATCAACGTGATCCTTCAACCGAACTCAGCCAGATTAAACGGTGGTACAATGGCTATCAATTTTCGCGACAAGGGGCACGAGTTTATAATCCTTTCTCAACCCTATTGCTCTTTGAACAACAAGAATATCGCCCTCATTGGTTTGTCACTGGCACGCCGACTTTTTTGATTAATTTAATTGAAGAATCTCAATTTGCCCCCGAAAATATGGAAACCCTAGAAGTCGATGATTCAGACCTTGAAAGCCATGACGTCCTCAGCATGGGACTCATTGCCCTCCTTTACCAAACCGGCTATTTAACCATTGAATCCTACGATGCAGAACTTCGCCTATACAAACTCAATTATCCCAATTTTGAAGTCCGCGAATCCTTTACCAAAATGCTGTTAGAACGCATCTCAGAAACTACCCCGCCCAATCAAGCCCGTTTCATCAGCGAAGTCTCCCGCAGCATCCGCTCTGGCGATTATTCACAAATGTTCCAAAGCCTGCAAACCTTCCTCGCCGTTATCCCCTACCAACTGCATCAACCCACCGAAAAATATTATCACAGCATGTTCTATCTCGTCTTTCATTTAATCGGCTATCGCATGAGCGCTGAGGTCTCAACCAATCGAGGCCGCATGGATGCAGTGCTTGAGCTCAAAGACCGCATCTTGATTTTTGAATTTAAACTGAATCAATCAGCAGACATCGCCCTCCAACAAATAAAAGACAAACAATACGCCCAACGCTATCAAAATCAAGACAAACCCATCGAATGCTTCGGCGTTAATTTTGATACCACTCTGCGCAATATTGTTGAGTGGA
>CAXNIG010000023.1:0-8176 GCA_964202445.1 Pseudomonadota bacterium | reverse complement strand
ATAGCCTGCTTTACGAATACGCAGACAGAGATCCGCTTCCTCACCATATAAAAAATAATCCTCATCAAAACCAGACACCGCAGTATAAACCGCACGTGGGATTAACATGACCGCCCCTAAAACCCATGCAATTTGACCTGGAAGCCCATCAAATAAGCTGAGAGTAGACTGCTTCTTTAAACCTGGGTATGCGTATCTAGGTTGAATAATTCCAGCTTGATGGTCGACAATCCGCACTCCAAATAGCCCATAGTCAGGATGCTGCTGCTGATATTCCAGCAAGCGTGTCAGCGCTGTTGGCTCAGTCAAATAGGTATCGGGATTAAGCAATAAAATCGTGTCACCCTGAGATAAAGCAAAACCTTGATTATTAGCACGGCCAAAACCGACATTTTTTTGATTAGTCAGCAACTGAGTTTTTCCTGCAAAACTTTGCAATAATGCGGGCAAATGGGGATTATTTTCATTATCCACTACAATAACTTCAAAATCTTGTAAGCTTTGCTGAGCCAGCGTCTCCAAACATTTTCGCAACGGCTCTAAACTTTTGTACTGAACAATAATAATGGATAATCGCACGTCCCCACCCTACCCTTGATTTTCATGCATCCCAAGCAAAACAATAAAACTAAGCGCCACAGCATTGAGCACTAGCCCGCTATCTACAAACCCCATCACCACAAATGCCCACCAAATTCCTTGACTACGGCGACACTTGGGGAACAATTTATACAAGCAAAATAAATACAGCAATAGGCCGGGCAGGCCTAATTCAAAAGCCACATAAGTGTACGCATTATGCGGATCCTGCACTTTCATCATTTGTGTATTCAGATTATATCTTTGATCATACACAGTTTTAAAGCTGCCCAAACCAGTCCCCAAAAAAGGATGCAGCTTAATTTCTTGAATGGACTCTTCTCCAAAGGCAAGGCGCAATCCTAGAGAATTATTGACCCCGATTTCTGTCACATTTTTGACTTGGGCAAAGGCTTCGATATTTTGCAAACCTAAATCCGTACGCGCTTGAATATTGGGTATTGCGAAATACAAAGCAATACACAACAGTGGCAAAATGCCAATCACAGCAAGAAACCATTTTTTACTGCCATATTGCCAGGCTAAGACCAAGGCTAGAGTGAGAAACAGCAGATAACCACTGCGTTCAATATTAATCACCCAGAGATAAACTGCGAGAATTGCAAAAATCAAAATATCATGCCAGGCAAAACGGCGCTCAAAGAAACGCACTGCTAAAATCCATAAAGCCACAGCAACCACAAAAATCAATTGCAAAGGATTAATTTCAAATGTCGCATTCATCGAAATATAAGGAGCTAACTGAAGTGCAAAAATCTTGAAGAAATACAGCGTACTCAAGAGCACATTAATCAGCACCCCTATAATTAAACCTTGCTCAACCCAATAGCGCATTTTTTTTTGAGTGATCATGATCGGAATCAACAAAAACAAAAGGAGTTTAATATAAGCCTTCATTGCATCAAACACATGCCCCAAAGTGTCGGCCTGACTGCCCCATATCCGAATAAAAGCCCAGGCTAGAAAAACATAAATCGCAATAAAAGCGCCCTGCTGCAAATAGGCTTTGACAAAAAGTTGACGCCGCAAAGAAGGCAGAAAGATCACCAAAGCTATAGCTACAGTCAAACATTGATTAGCTCCGAAGCGCCACAAAGTCATTAAAAACAAAGTCATTGCTAAAAAAAATGCAGTCCAGACTGCCGGGTTTTTAAGCTTATGCATCTAAAATACCTCACGCGCCAAATGCAATCGCCGCAGCGCCTCTGTTTGACCAAGCAACTTCAAAACGCCAGCCATTTGTGGTCCATGCAATTCACCGGTCAAGGCAACACGCAAGGGCATAAACAAAGCCTTACCTTTCAGTCCTAAATGTGCAGAGAGCGCATCAGCGAGCACTTTAAAATCAGATACTCCAGACTCCAATGTTTGATACGCTAAATCAAAAAAAGACTGGCCAGCTTGTCGAATCACATCCAAATGCTCGGTCAAAGCAAAGTCTTGCCCAAGCAAAATCTGAGCATAACGTGCGGCCTCTTTTGGAAACAAAACATTTTCACGAATGGTTTGTATAAATAAATCTTTTTGTGCCAGCGGAACGCAGTCTTGCACCTTAAACCAATCCCATAAAGCAGCGTCATCCAATTGATGCACAGCCACACGCTGCCAATATAATAACTGGTCTGGATCAAAGCGTGCAGCTGAATTGCCCAGTGATTCTAAGCGAAAGAATTGCGCTAAACTGGCATAAGACATGAGCTCATTTTTTTCATAATAATGCCCCAGTCGCGCCATGTAGTTCAAGACTGCAATCGGCAAAAATCCAGCCTCGCGCATTTCCTCAATGCTCAAGCTACCATTGCGCTTAGACAGGGGCGCACCATCCACACCATTAATCAGCGCCATGTGTGCATAAGCTGGCGCACGCATCCCCAGCGCCTTCAAAATCATCAGCTGGCGTGGCGTGTTAGTCAGGTGATCCTCCCCGCGCATTACATCGGTGACCCCCATTAATGAATCATCAATCGCATTGCAAAACATAAACGAGGCGCCACCGTCATTACGTTGGATAATAAAATCACCAATATCCTCGGCTTTAAAGCTTTGCTGGCCTTTCACCCCATCTTTAAATTGAATGATTTCGCCGGCTTGGATTTTAAACCGCAGCGTCGGCTTCACCCCTTTTGCCTCAAGCGCTTGATGATCCGCCGTAGTCAAACGTTTACACTTACCCGAATAACGCGGCGCCTGACCCGACGCTTTTTGCAGTTTACGCTCTAAATCCAAATCCTCTGCCGAACAATAACAAGGATAAGCACGCCCCAAATCAACTAACTGCTGATAATAGTCTGCATAAATCGCATCACGCGCCGATTGACGATAAGGCCCATGTGCACCCCCAACCCCCTCACCTTCCTGCCACGCAATGCCCAGCCAATGCAGATCACGCACCAAGGCATCAATATGCTCCAAAGTAGATCGCGCCTTATCGGTATCCTCCACCCGCAATAGAAACACCCCCTGCTGCCCCACGCCGTACAAAGCACTAAACAACGCAGTACGCGCATTCCCTAAATGAATCAACCCAGTCGGACTCGGTGCAAAACGCGTTTTCATTCTTTCCAAACTTATTTAAAAAATATGCCCATAGAATAGCATATTTTGAAAGCCGCGCTCAATGGAAACATTTATTTTAAAGCCAGAAAGCCTTATTGCCCTCATCCTGGTGTTGGTGTTGTTGTTGCTTGTGGCCGCGCTTGAAAAGAAGCAAATGCGGTAGATGTATGATATTGATTCGAACAACAACTTACGGCCTTACCCAGCTTATCCACAATCATTTGCCCATCAATAACAATTCCATTCACGGTGCGTGCGACACTCGCTTTTGCCTGAACTATAACAGATGACTCTAAAGCAGGCCTGCTCTTCAATCTATCTTTTAAGGTTGTTAAGGTGCTACCGCCTTCTGCAGCACCTGCACTTGCTTTTGCTAAACCTTCTGCAGATTGACCTCTTTTTTTGAAAGGCGATTCAATTAGTTTGCCAACTAACATGCCGAGCCTTGCAATACCAGTGATCGTCGACCTTCCAATCGCACCAACGAACTTTAACAATGAATACCCTGCATGCGGCAATGCTTTGCCAAGATCTAGAACAATGTCTCGAACAATATCTCGCGCAACAAAATTATAGGCTTCTCCAACGGCAAAACTCAACATTCTACCTGCCGTTTTTGGCCGAAAAAAATTAATCACAGCGCCCAAAACTGCTGCTACAATTAACACTGGGCGCATCACTACTTTAGCCAGGCGAAATGCTGTTTCACCCAAAACTGTTCGCGCTGCAGGTGGATACAGCAATGCTTTAATTGGATCTACCTTTATTTTGTTTTTTTTACAAAACTGAACTAATTCAATTTTTTTCTCTGCTGGTAAATTAGCGATCCTTTCTGAAACTTCAACTGGAATTTTATTTCCATTTGCTTGCAATTGATTTAATTGACGAAGAAGCTCTGCAGGACCTGCATCACATAAAATTATGTGTTTTTCTGGAGGTAACACACTACCGAATGCAGCAAGCCCAATTTTCAAGCCCACAAAAAACTCAGCCAACTCTGGAACAGTGCCCAATTCTTTACCAAACATTGCCATATGTTTCGCGGCTTCTTTCCCTAAAAAATAGGCTCCAAACACAAGCATAGCAGCTTCAATGGGGTGCTCGCTGAGTAATTTTAACCCTGTTGCAAGCATGCTCTCCCGACCATAAGCAATCCCATCAATCAGAACGGTGGCGCCATGACCAAAGGTTGATCCCGTAGCAACCCCCGAAATCAGTGTGTCCATGGTGGTACCTGTTTTTGCAGTCGCCTTGGCAACCGTCATAACTGCATGGATAAACTCTTTGCTTAATGTCGTTGAGGCAAACATATGCGGCAACACAACCGCGCCAACAGTTGGAATCATCACCGCCGTATAAGCCAAACCCAGGAGTGGGCTTTTGCCATACACCTGATGCGAAAAAGCCGATAAAAACATATCAAAGCCTTTTGCAAGCGCACCAAATGGCGTTTTAGAAGCAGTGCGGATTAACGCATAATCTGGATAAAAAATCTTTGGCCCTTGTGCAGCAGCTGGAATAGCATCTGTATCTGCTGCTGCACCTGCTAACAAAGGCTTCGCCATGTCTGAATTAGCAGCTGTTACAACCTTGGGAAAAACTTCAGCATTAAATTCAGACAATTTACGATTGAATCCAGCTGTCCCGCCTTTAACCAATTCCTTCGCCGGATTAACCCCCAGAGCGTTAACTATAAACTTCAGCCCTGTCCAAATTTTAGGGAAAAACTTTATCAAAATATTACGACGAAAGCCTTTTAGTCCAACAAATAATGCATCACCTACATTTTGCCAACCCGGACTTTTCACTACTCGTCTAGTGCTGACATTACCGCTCAGATCTGCTCTCCTATTCTCAGGAGCCGCAATAATATCTTTAAGTGCTAATTGCATCACTTTTGGGTCTGCTTTATGCAAATGGCTTAAAAAAACATGTGGTGCAGCAGCTGTTGCAACAGGAGCCCTTGGATCAACCAAGCCTTGATGCTCATACGCTACTGGACGCTCCCAGTCCGTCAAAGGAAAAACATTCACCCCTTTAAGTGCATCTTCAAAATGATTCTGCAACCTCCCAGGAGTAAACGAATTAAAGCCTGAGTCTTGACTAAATACTAAATTAAGGTTTTGCCCGAAGCTCACCACCTCTTTAGTCATTTTTTGTAAAATCGCTTTGAGCTTGATTGGATCCTTTTTAGCACTGTCGACTTCAGTCGCTAATTTTTTTAGCCTATCAATCGTTGGCTGAATATGATTGGGGGTAATGTGTTCAAATGCTGAAGAGCTTAAAATCTCGTCGTATTTTGTCATAACAGCATCAATTGCCGTATGGATTGCACTTGTTAATAAATCATCAGAATGACGGTTAAACAAGTTTCGCTCAAAACCTTGCAGAGACCTCAGCAAGCTCTGCGAAAAATCTATTGTAAATATTTTTAAATCCACATGCTGTGTTACATAGCCCTTTTCAGCATCATTCAATATGTCTTGACGGCCTTTACCAATCGTTACAATTGCCTGAGCCGTTAAAGATAGTCCTGATGTACTTGGCACACCATATGCATATAAGCGCTCAATTTGCGCAGGATCTGTTGTAGCGAATCCCACACTGGCGATATCTCCACCTTTAACTTCGGGACCATTAACCTGAACCTGCAATTGGCCATCACTCGATGTCACCTTGACATTCTTTGAATAGAATGTATGAGTCACTGATGGCTCAGCCTCTGTTATTTGCAGAGATATTTTCTTGGCCATTTCCTTGGCCATTTCCTTGGCCATTTTCTTGGCCATTGCTACAGCTATTGCAGTATTTCGCAAATGGGCAGATGAATCATGAAAACTTGGTTTTGGCTGTACACCAGATGCTTGCATATAGAGACCCCTTTTAATTTTAATTTATTGGTTATTCTATCATACAAAATAACAAATATCAAGCTTTGATTTAAAAAAAAGTCTAGATAAAAAACATATCACTCTAAACGCAGACTATCTTTTTACAATGAACCTCGCTACTATAATGTTTTGAGAATAAGGTTAGATCGATTTTATGGGACAAAGCTTTAAATTAAAGGGCAGCTTATTTACTTTGAGCGTACTGCAGTTGATGACGGGGGACCTGGTTGCGTTTGATCGAGACCTCAAAGCTAAGATTCAATTGGCGCCTAAATTTTTTAATTGCACGCCCATGGTGATTGATGTGCAGGCACTTAAAGTCGAACGGCTTGATTTTAAGCAACTCAAAACTGTGCTCCAAAATAATCAGGTGATTGCCGTCGGCATCAAAGGTGCACCTACATTGTGGCTGGATGAAATTCGTGAGGCCAATTTAGCGGTGATGAATGATCCCGTTAAAGCTGACAAAAAACCGGGGGGCAATGCAGCGATGACCGGAGGCAGCAAAATCATCTCAGAGCCCATTCGCTCCGGCCAACGCGTGTATGCTGAAGGAGGCGACTTGATTGTGATTGGTACGGTCAGCGCTGGAGCTGAAATTCTAGCCGATGGCAATATTCATGTGTATGGCAGCCTGCGTGGCCGTGCTTTGGCTGGTGTGAACGGCAATAAAGATGCGCGTATTTTCTGCCAACAACTCGCTGCAGAACTCGTCTCCATCGCCGGACACTTTCAACTCTTTGAGCATATTGCCGAACTCACCCACAGCTTGACTGAAGTCTATCTCAAACAAGATGAGCTGATTATTGCTACTTTGTAGAATTACCCTAACTGAAACAAACGACTGCGCACTCGGTCAACGACATTTTCCTGACTGCGGAGCTGATTTTGCAAATCGATTCGCAATAAAATCCCGATGACCAAACAGTCGACGACCAGGCTACTGCCACCATAACTGATAAATGGCAGGGTCAAGCCCTTGGTCGGCAAGAGACCAATATTCACGCCTACATTAATTAAAACCTGCATCGCAAGCCAAAACGTCAGGCCATAGGCGACAAAGGTATCAAACAAATAATATTGAAGATGCGCTGTTTTAGCAATATTGAGGCCGCGCCATACCAGCAAGCCAAACAAAAACAACACCAGGCAAACGCCTAATACACCCAACTCTTCGCCAATAATCGCCAGCACAAAATCGGTATAGGCCTCAGGCAGATAAAACAATTTTTGCACACTATTGCCCAAGCCTACCCCAAAAATACCGCCGCGTCCAAAGGCAATGAGGGATTGCGATAATTGATAGCCCGTTCCCAGCTGGTCATTCCACGGATGTAAAAACCCTAAGAATCGCGCCATACGATAGGGGGAAAAAATCACCAAAGCTGCTGCCGCCACCGCCGCCACAATCAACAAAATATAAAACCAGCGCAAGCGTGCACCCGCCATAAATAACATGCCTAGGGCTGTCACAAAAATCACTACGGTAGCGCCAAAATCTGGCTCCATTAAGAGCAACACCCCCATGACTCCAAGCGCCAACATCGGCTTGACCAATCCACTTAAGTCTTCGCGCACCTCATTGCCATGACGACACAAATATCCTGAGACATACATCACTGCGCACAGCTTGACAAGCTCTGACACCTGAATCGCAATCGGCCCGAAAATAATCCAACGCCGACTACCATTCACCACATGCCCAATCCCTGGCACCAAAACTAAAACGAGCAATCCCACGCCCATAAATAACCATTTTTGATTTAAATTTTGCCAATACTCTGTTGGAATCGTCAGCGCCAATAACAGCAAAACCAGGCCAATCACAGCAAAAATACTCTGCCGAATAATAAAGTAAAACGAATTACCATAGCTATATTGTGCGACAGCCATTGAAGAAGAGGCCACCATCACTAAACCTACGGTTAACAGCCCAATAAACGCGACTATAATCACATAATCCAGCTTCAGGCGTGCTTTTTTCATTCTGCTATTTTTCCATGACAGTGTTTAAACTTTTCACCTGAACCACAGGGGCAAGGATCATTACGTCCCACCTTAGCTAAATTCAGGGGCTTTTCAGGCTCACCCATTCCATTCAAACTTTGATGCTGGTATTGCAGATTTTG
>CAXNIG010000022.1:0-8264 GCA_964202445.1 Pseudomonadota bacterium | reverse complement strand
ATTCGTTTTTAGCTAAGGATCATCATGTCAGTTCGCTGTGGAATTGTGGGGCTGCCTAATGTGGGGAAGTCTACTTTATTTAATGCATTAACCAAAGCCGAGATTGCAGCAGCAAATTATCCGTTTTGTACCATTGAGCCTAATATTGGCATTGTGCCGGTTCCAGATGCGCTTTTGCAGCCATTGGCGGATCTCGTTAAGCCGGAGCGGGTTTTACCAACGGTGACCGAATTTGTTGATATTGCAGGCCTGGTGGCTGGAGCATCCAAGGGAGAAGGACTCGGCAATAAATTTCTGGCGAATATTCGCGAAACGGATGCTATTTTACATGTGGTGCGTTGTTTTGAGGATGAGGATATTATTCATGTTGCGGGTAAAGTGGACCCCCTGTCTGACATTGAAGTCATTCATACTGAATTGATGCTGGCTGATCTAGATAGCATTGATAAAGCAATTTTCCGTTTGCATAAACTGGTGAAAGGCGGCAATAAAGAGGCGCAGGCTGAATCAGCTGTGGCTGAAAAAATCAAGCTGCTTTTAAATGATGGAATAATGCCGAGCTCTCAGACTTGGACTAAAGAGGAGCTTGTATTGATGAAAGGCTTGCAATTGCTCACAACCAAGCCGATTTTGTTTGTGGCCAATGTCAAAGAAAATGGCTTTAAAAACAATCCGCTCTTGGATAAAGTAGTGGCCTATGCTGCTTCACATCAAGCCGAGGTGGTGTCGGTTTGCGCAGAAATTGAATCCCAATTATCTAGTCTCAGCGATGCGGAAAAAATGGAGTTTTTGCAGGAGTTGGGTTTAGAGGAGCCTGGATTAAATCGCGTTATTCGCGCAAGCTACCATTTACTGGGTTTGCAAACCTACTTTACTGCAGGTGTTAAAGAAGTGCGGGCTTGGACGGTGAAATTAGGCGCTACAGCACCGCAGGCTGCAGGGGTGATTCATACTGATTTTGAAAAAGGCTTTATTCGGGCTGAGGTGATTGCCTATGCGGACTTTGTGGCTTATAAAGGTGAGGCAGGTGCAAAAGAGGCTGGTAAATGGCGTCTAGAGGGTAAAGAATATATTGTGCAAGATGGCGACGTGATGCATTTTCGCTTTAATGTATAAATAAGCAAGGGGAAATGTAAGTGGAGATTGACAAGTATTTTGATCAGGCAACTTGGGCTAAACTAAAATCCTTTGCGGATACCCATGAAACCCCTTTTGTCATGGTGCATCTGGATACCATCAAGAAAAAATACCTGGAATTGCACCGTTGTTTTCCCATGGCGAAGATTTATTATGCGGTCAAAGCGAATCCAGCAGTAGAAATTATTCGCCTGCTCAGCGAGTTGGGTTGCTATTTTGACATCGCATCAATTTATGAATTGGAGCGCGTTCTGGATCAAGGCGTGATACCGGATCGTGTTAGTTTTGGCAATACGATTAAAAAAGCCAAAGATATTAAAACATTTTATGATAAAGGTGTGCGTTTATTTGCTACAGATAGCGAGCAAGATCTGGAAAATATTGCAACACAAGCCCCGGGGTCTAAAATTTATGTTCGTGTGATTACAGAGGGTGGGGAAACTTCGGACTGGCCTTTGTCACGTAAATTTGGTTGTCATACAGACAAAGCAATGGACCTGCTGATTTTAGCGCGGGATCTAGGTCTGCAACCTTATGGCGTATCGTTTCATGTGGGCTCCCAGCAGCATGATATTGGTGTGTGGGATGGTGCGCTTTCCAAAGTCCACTCTATTTTTACTCGAATGAAATTAGAGGGGATTAGCTTAAAAATGGTGAATATTGGTGGGGGATTTCCGGTGCGGTATATGTCTGAAGTCAATGACATTCCCACTTATTCAGAAGATATTCTACGCTTTATTAAAGATGATTTTGATGCCGAATTACCTGAAATTATTTTGGAGCCGGGGCGTTCGCTGGTCGGTGAATCAGGGGTGATTGTCACTGAAGTAGTGCTGACTTCTCGCAAAGCTAAGAATGATTTAAATCGCTGGGTCTTTACAGATATCGGTAAATTTAGTGGCATGATTGAAACGTTGGGAGAGGCCATTAAATATCCGCTTTATACCGAGAAAAAAGGGGAAGGCGAAGAAGTGATTATTGCAGGTCCAACCTGTGATAGTATGGATATTTTGTATGAAGAGTATAAATATACCTTGCCTCTTAATTTAGCCGCGGGTGATCGCTTATATTGGTTCGCGACGGGTGCCTATACGACGAGTTATAGCTCGATTGAATTTAATGGCTTTCCCGCACTGAAAGCTTATTATCTGTAATGCTGACCCTGACTGCAACTGAATATCACGCCCAATGTTTGGCGGCTCAAGCTTTATCTGATACTTCAGTTGCGTCGATTGAATCGCTGCACTCCTGGCGCCATTTTTTTGAAATGGAAATGCGCGCTGCTTTCCCAGAGCGCTTACTCTCTGCGATAGAGGAGCATTTACTTTGGGTGCAAATTTTAAAATTACAGCCCGATGTACATGCGGAGCAAATCTGGGCTTTGGCCAAAATTCTAGCTGAAAATGAACGTGTCCGTTGCCTTAATCGCATTCCTTTAGCTGAAATTGATCAAGAGGGGCGGGCAGAAAATCAGTTTTTTATCCGCGCGCAAAAGCAGTTTGATAAAAAATTGCGTGCATTGAAAGCGTATACTTTTTTACAAGGTCTGGAGCGTTTAAGTGGGCGTAAAACGTATCAGGTCATTCTGTTTGGCTTTGTGGATTTGCCAGCGTTGTATCAAACACTCGCTCCTCTTGGCTCGCCCTGTCCTTTGGGGAAGCCGAAGATTGATGTGCTGCAGATTTTAGAGGCCAGCGATCCTATTACCGAATTTAAACAGGCGCTGCGTTGTATTTTAAATATGCCTGATCAGCGCTTTGCTCTTGTGGTGAATCATACGGTTCTAGATGCAAAAACAGTCCACTTGATTTTAGCTGAAATGCGCTTGGGCCAACAGATTCAATATAGTAGCTCTATTCGAGAACGCTTAATTGATCAGCCTTGGTTTGAATTTTTTCAAGCATGGGCGGGGAGTTTTTTAACTGAGGATTTCGAGCAGCTCAGTTGCGTTTTAAGTTCGCAATATCTCGGCGGCGATCGTGCTCAAAATGCACAGTGGGATGCGCAGTGGCGTGAGCGTGCAGAAGCGCGTACGACACTGCTTGCTTTTTTACAAAGCTTGCCTGCCGAGGCAAAAGCACAAGGGTGGTGGCAGCAATGGCAAAAAATGGCGCACTTCATACGCTCTCCAAAAACAGCTTGTGAATGGCTAGAGTTAATTCAAGCCTGTCAATTTAATGGGTTTGAGTTTGAAGAGACTTGGCGCCGTTATTTACTTAAACTCAGTGAATTGCATCAAGATAAAATACGTTATTCTTGGATAGAGTGGCTGCAGATTATGTGGGAAATAGCGGGAAGCTTCTATTTGCCTCAGCCTTATTATGCTAAACCTAAGTTACATATTGTTGGTTTTTTGGAGGCGGTGGATTTGCCAGTCGATGCAGTGTGGCTGTTATCTGCAGATGAAACCCATTTGCCGCTACCGCCTAGCTTGCCGGTTTTTATTCCAAAGCGCCTGCTTCCAGAAGAACAGCCTGCTTTATTATTGACACGGATTACGGCGGGCAAACAGGTGTATGCCAGTTTTGTAAAATCCGATGAGGCCAGCTTAAGCCCGTTGCTGAATGCTTCTGGGCGATGGCAAGCGGATGCACCACAATGGATCTTTGTAGATGCGCTGGAGTGGGTTGAAGATCAGGCTCAGCTTCCCCTTCATCCGGACCAATATCACAATGTCAAAGGGGGCTCAAGTTTGTTAGAGGCTCAGGCTAAATGTCCTTTTAAAGCTTTTGCGACCTATCGTCTTGGCATCAAAGAGTGGTCAACAGGACGGCATGTGTTGGATCCTCTGCAAAAAGGGATTTTGGTGCATCGGCTTTTGGAGCGTTTTTGGCAACAAGTTCAAACTCAAAGTCAGTTGCTGAATTGCGATGTGTCTGCATTAATCGACCGTTTGTTAGAGGTCGAGCTTTCTACGTCTTTGCTACAATTTTTAGAAAAAGATCGGCTGAAGGCGCGCCTGCTAGAGTGGCTTAATTTGGAGAAGCAGCGCCCTCCATTTACAGTCATGTCCCGTGAAGAGTCTGCCGTTATTTCGCTGGCAGGCCTATTATTTCATTTACGCCTAGATCGTGTTGATGAATTAGAAACTGGGGGCAGGGTGGTCATTGATTATAAAACTGGAGAGGTCAGCTCCAAAGATTGGTTTGCCCAGCGTTTAGAGGCACCACAATTGCCATTATATGCGATCTTAGGTCAGTACGCAGGCGTCTTGTATGCTAGTTTAAAAGCAGGCAAAATGGGGTTTTTTGGGGAAGAAAATTTAACCGAATCCCAGCTGCAAATCTGGCGTGATCAACTCAATCAATTGGCAGTGGAATTTAAAACAGGATGCGCAGAGGTTCTGCCGACTCAAACCGCTTGTCAGTATTGTCATTTATCTGCAGTATGTCGTGTGCATGAACAGGAGGACTAAGCCCCAACACGATAGGTGAGTGTGGTTTTACCGGAATAGTCATCGGCATTTACTGTTTTTGGAATATCATAAGTATAGCTAATGCTGCCATTGCTGGTGCTGCACGTTGCAAAACTAGAGTTGCTGGATGGAATTGCGCACCCCCCTTGTAGGCCTGTGCTTGAGTTGCCACATTGATTGGCAAGGTTTATGACTGCAGCGCCACCACAAGGCGTATAGTTAATTGCGTACTTAATTTCAGTTGTATTTGTGGCTGAACCACTTAACATGGGGGTGGTAGGTGAAGTGGTGACATTGGCAGCGCCGGAGGTATTGGTTGCCTGAATATAAATGGGCGTCCCCGCATTACTATATAAAGAAAAGGGTTGGGGTGATTGTCCGGCAGGGATCACGCCATCTTGGCCAAAGTTGGCAGGAGCGCTCAACATAGCAGGAATACCCGTGGTGACCGGAGCGGGCACATCTAAAGAAGCGCTATTAATATTGGCAAGCATATAATCAACGCTTGCAGTGATTTGCACCGGTGTTGTGCTTTGGGTAAGCGGTGTTAAAGCCTGTGCTACATTAAAGCTTATCAAAAGACCTGATCCAACAGTAATCCATTTAAACATAACAAGATGCTCCTTAAATAAAAATTATTGACTGGCAACAGTCAGGGTCAATGTTTGGGCATAATCACCTGCAATAGGAATTTGGTTAGATGTCAGGCTGGGAATGGTGATTTTAAGTGTGCCATGATGCCCGTCCCCTGCTGCATAGCTTCCCCCATTAGCGTCGCAGTAGCTTGGGAGCGCATTATCAGTAGATGAACCTGCTGGGCTAATTGCTACAGCTGTACCATTGGTTAGGCTGTGATCTGTGCTGGCGCAATCAGTATAAGTGACAGCATAAAGATTTCCAGCTCCATTAGGGAGGGTATTATTATTAGGCCCAGGCATTTGGAATGCACCGCTGGTGCTTGCAGTGAGGGTGATCCCAACTGTTGATTCATCTGTATAAGCTGTGACGCCAGGAATCGTCACGGAGGCGCCGCTGGCCTCTAAAGTGGCTGGGGTGAGATTTGAAAAAGCAGCTGCAATGCCATTGCAATCGCCCATGAGGCCACCGCTTGGGCATTCCATGCCAAAATTATCCGTAACGGTTGCTGTTAAATCAAAAGTGCCAGTCGTTTGAGCAAGTGCAGCGGTGCTAATAAACATAGGTAATACCACGAACAAAATATTCTTATTTTTCATGATTTTTCTCCATAGTTAAAAAAAACTTCATTTGTTGCGGAAAGCATGTTAGCATAGTCGCCTTCAGTAAACAAGCATTATTTTAAAGAAAGCAGAATGTGGACAGATTAAACCTAAAGCGCAAACTCGTTTATCTTGCTGTTATTGCAAGCTTATCTTCGTCTTCAGGCGTGGCGATGGCTGCGCCTGCTGCGCCAGGGTCTGTACAATTTGTGCCAAATGATGCGCCGCCGCCTGGCTTTGAAGATGCCAGTTTAAATACAGTGCAAACCAACTATATTTCTGTGTATTATGCAGGGAATTTCGTTGGAAATGTGATGGGCTCCTATGATCTCACTACCGTTACTTTGCAAAATATCAGTGAGTTAGTTTCTAAAATCCCTGGGGTGATCGACCAAAAAGCGGTAGTGGCTGCACTGAGTGGTAAGCTGCCAGACAATGCACAAAATCTTTGCCCAGATAGTGCTGATAGCACCAAGCCTTATTGCAGTATCATTCAGCCCAAAGTGGCGGGCGTTATTTTTGATGCAGATAATTATCGAGCGACTATTTTTATTAATCCGCAATATTTGACTTTAGATCAAGCGGGAGGGGCTGCTTTTCAAAGCTTGCCTGACTCTACGGCTGGCTTGTCTTATTTTAGCAATAACAATTTTTCGCTGGCGTCCTCACAGGGCAGCAATACCTATTCTTTAAACAATCTGAGTATTTTTGGTGAGGGTAATAATGCGCTCAATATTAACTCCAATTTAACCCAAACCAATACCAGCGCCCAAAATGGACAGCCTGCACAAAATCTCAGTGCGTATACCTTGCAAACTGCAGATATCACTCGTTTTAGCAATGGCAAGTTTTATCAGTTGGGGATGTTCACGCCGATTACGGGAGGCTTTATTGGTAGCCCACCTGTTCTGGGTTTGTCGATGCAAAATTATGGCGTTTTGCCAGAACAAGCACAGGGTAGTCCAGTGCAGGTGTTTTTGCCCTTGCCTTCACAGGTGAGTGTTTATAAAAATGGCTTTTTGATTTCTAGTCAAAGTTTCGATGCGGGAAAACATCTTTTGGATACCTCAAGCTTTCCCAATGGCTCGTATGATATTACTTTAAAAATTATTAATAATATTGGTCAAACCACTACGCAGACGCAGTTTTTTGTCAAACAAAGCGCCTTGCCTCCTAGTGGTCAACCTAATTATCAAGTCAGCTTGGGCATGATGCAGACCACTTCAAGTAGTAATTTTTCGAGCAATAATATTAATTTGCCTGCCTTTGAAGCGGAGCCAATTTTTACCTATACAGAAATGCGTAAGATTGGCCTTGATTTTGGCCTGCAATCTACTCTAACCTCCAACTTTGATCGGGCTTATCTGGCTGAAGCGATCAGTTATTATGGTATGAGTTGGCAATTATCGCCCGGTGTTTTAGGCTCTAATAATAAGCAATATGGCTGGTTGTTTAATGCATTTTTTACCCCTATATCTTGGTCTGCATTTAACTTTAATTCGAATAATCAAAAAATTTATAATTCGGCAAATGACAATAATTCTACCACGATTCAAACGGGTAGTGATTTTTCACCGGTTTCTGCTACGACTTTTCAATCTAATAACACGGCTAATCTGCAAATTGGCCAAAGCTCTACAGTAAGCGCAAGCTTGCAATACAATCAATCTGCAGGGACAGATACGCAAATGCAATATGGCTTGAGTTTGGCGCAAACTTTATTCTCCAGCCCATTAATGACCTGGCAGTTGACCTCTTCGGTTACCGGATCAAGCGGTAGTACAGCAACGCTATCCATTGCTTTAAGTGCCTCATTTAATACGGTTTACAATATTGGTATCACTGCGGGGGCCGGTTATAGCAATGCCAATAGTATTAGCAATGTGAATGGCGGCAGTTACTCTGTTTACAAACCTAATTATAATCTGGGCATCAGTAAATCAACCGTTTGGGGTGAGAACAATCAAAATAATCTGGCGGTTTCTGCCAATACCAGTCAAAACTACTCTAATAGCTCTAATCAGTTGTCTGCTAGCTATCTGTCTAGTTTGTTTGTGGGTAGCTTGAACTTTAGCAATACGATTTCTAAACAATTTACCAATAATAATGGCAATATTAGCTCGGATTCAACCACCATTAATCAGTTGACTGGATCCTTACAAAGCAATTTTGCTATTGTGGGTGGGCACTTCTCCGCTGGATACGAACAGGGCAACCAATCGGGTGTCATGATTGATGTGCAGGCGCCTAGTAAAACCAAAGCAGATGTGTTTATCAATAATCAAAATCAAGGTCAAGTGACCAGTGGCTCACCGGCTGCATTTTTTGTCCCTGCTTATGGCACTTATTCAGTAACAATTCAGCCCTCAGGTGTTGCAGAATATGGTTTTGATGATCGCCCAAAACAAGTCACGCTTTATGCTGGAAATATTCAATATTTGGAATGGACTCTAGTAAAAGAATATGTTCTCTTT
>CAXNIG010000021.1:0-8384 GCA_964202445.1 Pseudomonadota bacterium | reverse complement strand
CAACGGCTGTCCTGGAGCAAGCATCAAGCCTATCTCACCCAACCAATGAAAATGAGGTGAAGAACCAAACCACTGACTAATACTCGAAGGAAACAATAGAATACTGGAGGCAAAAATGGGTGGAATCACGCCCGACATATTAATTTTAAAAGGAAGATGGCTAGACTGCGCAGCATACAATTTATTACCTTGCTGCCGTTTTGCATAGTTGACCAAAATTTTACGCTGAGCACGCTCCATAAAGACTACAAAAATGGTCACCGCAACAATCACAAACAAAATCATTAACAAAGCGATTAGACTTAAATTACCATCATGTGCCTGATCAAAAGTATGCGCCAATCCCGTTGGAATCCCTGAAATAATACTAGAGAAAATAATCAGAGAGATCCCATTACCAATTCCACGTTCAGTAATCTGTTCCCCCAACCACATAAGAAACAAAGTTCCAGTAGACAAGGTAATGACTGCTACAAAATAAAAAGACAAGGAATCACTATATGCTAATCCTTGGTTCACAAGATATTTGGCCATTCCAATGGATTGGAAAAACCCAAGAAACAAAGTGCCATAGCGCGTATACTGCGTTATTTTACGTTGCCCAGACGCACCCTCTTTTTTCAACTCCGCTAGCTTGGGAAGCACCGCAGACAAAAGCTGGATAATAATCGAAGCAGAAATATAAGGCATAATCCCTAAAGCAAAAATCGTCAACCGAGACAATGCCCCACCTGAAAAGACATTAAACAAACCTAAAACAGTATTATTCTGAGACTGGAAAAAAACGGCTAATTTAGAAGTATCAATTCCCGGCACAGGGATATAAGCACCAAAGCGATAAACAATGATGCCAATTAAAACAAAAAATATGCGCTTCCGAAGTTCGGCCATTATAAAACTTTGCCACCCTTTTCTTCGATTGCTTTACGAGCACCAGCTGTCACAGCTAAACCTTGAACAGTGATTGCCCGCTCGATGGTTCCAGACAAAAAGACTTTCGCATACTTAATATTACTGCTGATCAAACCATGTTGCTGCAAAACAACTAAATCAACCTGATCAACAGGCAAGGCGTTTAACTCTGATAAACGAATTTCACCAGTAGCCAGTGCTTTTAAAGATACAAAACCAAATTTTGGCAACCGACGCTGAATGGGCATTTGTCCGCCTTCAAAGCCGACCTTATGATATCCGCCAGAACGAGCCCTTTGACCTTTGTGACCTTTACCCGCAGTCTTACCAGTACCCGAACCAATTCCACGACCCAAACGACGTGGTGCTTTTTTAGAGCCTTCTGCAGGCGCCAATGTATTTAATTGCATTTCTTGCACAGACATCACTATTCCCCAACTTTTAGTAGATATGATACTTTCTTAATCATTCCACGATTCTCAGGCGTATCGAGGACTTCCACAACGTGGCCAATTCTCTTTAAACCCAATCCGCGTACACAAGCCTTATGACTTTCAATTCTATTGGCTGCGCTTCCTATTAATTTGACTTGAACCATTGCTGTTTTTGCCATTTTTTTATCCTACAATTTCTTCGACTAATTTTCCACGACGCGCTGCGATTTTCTCAGGCGAACTCATTGCTAACAAGCCATTTACTGTTGCACGAACCACATTTGCTGGATTCGTAGAACCATAGGTTTTGGCCAATACATTATGTACACCCAAAACTTCAAACACCGCACGCATGGCGCCACCCGCAATAATTCCAGTACCGTCTGATGCAGGCTGCATATAAACAATAGAAGCACTATACTTTTCTTTGACTGGATGCCAAAGAGTCCCTTTATTCAAATTAATTGTCACCATGTTTTTACGCGCTGCATCCATTGCTTTCTGAATTGCAACAGGCACTTCACGCGCCTTGCCATGACCAAAACCCACACGACCTTTTTTATCACCAATTACGACTAAGGCTCCAAAGGTCATAATCCGTCCGCCCTTTACTACTTTAGTATGGCGCTGTACAGAAATCAACTTCTCTACATAACCACTTTGAGCGCCTAGAGCCTCTGCTTGTTGTTCTACAGTTGTCATATCTTGTAATCCTTAAAATTTAAGACCGGCTTCACGAGCTGCATCTGCTAACGCTTTTATACGACCATGATATTTAAACCCTGACCGATCAAAAGCCACTTCGGTAATCCCCAATGCTACAGCACGTTCTGCAATCAACTTACCGACTACAGCTGCTGCATCAACGTTGCCAGTCGCTTTCACAGTAGACCGTACACTTTTTTCGACCGTAGAGGCAACAGCCAATGTTTTACTACGATCATCCGAAATCAAATAAGCATAAATATGCTTCGGCGTACGATGTACTGAAACACTCACTTGGCGCAACTCTTTGAGATGCTGCCTAATGCGTTTTGCCCTTCTTAGTCTTGCTTCTTTCTTTTCCATTCATCCCACCATTAATTATTTTTTCTTGGTTTCTTTCAAATGAACTGTTTCATCTGAATAACGCACCCCTTTACCTTTGTAAGGTTCAGGTGGACGATAGGACCGAATGTCCGCAGCCACTTGACCTAACAAAGCTTTGTCAGCACTCTTTAAAATTACTTCAGTTTGTGAAGGCGTTTCAACCGTAACGCCCTGTGGTACAACATGATCAATCGGGTGCGAAAACCCTAAAGATAGATTTACAGTAGACCCTTGCGCTTTGGCACGATAACCGACACCAACCAAAGTCAGTTTCTTTTCAAAACCCTGACTCACACCTATAACCATATTGGCAATATTCGCACGCGCAGATCCAGCATGCATTCTGGATTCTTGAGACTCACGATCAAACTCAATCGTAAGCTCTGAACCATTCAGCACACCTTTTACTGTTTCATGAATTTGAAAAGACAAAAGACCTTTTGCTCCCTTCACATCCACTTTATTGCCTTGCACCGTAAGGGTTACCCCATTAGGAACAATGACAGGTTTGTTTGCAATTCTTGACATCTTAAACCCTCTTTTTTCCTAAGCGACAACAAATAAAACTTCGCCGCCCAACCCCAGTTTTCTTGCCTGATGATCCGTCATCAACCCTTTAGAAGTTGACACAACCGCCACACCAAAACCACCCATTACCTTTGCAATATCATCACAGTGACGATAAATTCTCAACCCAGGCGTGCTGACTTTTTTTAAAGTCGTAATCACAGGCTGTTCATTATAATATTTGAGTTGCAAGGCAAGCACAGGTTTAGCGCCTTCAGTTACACTCAACTGTTCAATGAAACCTTCTTTTTTTAATAGTTTTGCCACTGCCACTTTCAATTTTGAAGAGGGCATAGAAACATCAGGATGATGTGCCCTTTGTGCATTACGCACTCGCGTAATCATATCTGCGATTGGATCTTGCATTGTCATGATTCTATCCTTACCAACTTGCTTTTGTTAAACCGGGAATATCGCCAAACATCGCCATTTCTCGCAATTTGTTACGACCCAAACCAAACTTACGATAGACACCACGAGGCCGACCTGTAAGCTGACAACGATTACGCAAACGCACAACACTCGAGTTTTTTGGAAGACTCTGCAAAATAACTTGCGCATCCCATTTTTCATCTTGCGAAGCGGTCAAACTACTGATTAATGCCTTTAATTCAGCACGTTTTTTTGCATACTTTGCCACTAACAATTCGCGCTTTAATTCACGCTCTATCATACACTGTTTAGCCATAAATCCCTCTAATCCTTTAATGGAAAACCGAACGCTAGAAGCAACGCTTTTGCTTCTGCATCTGTTTTTGCACTGGTTGTAATGGTGATATCCAAACCGCGGATTCCCTCAATTTTATCGTAATTAATTTCAGGAAATATAATTTGTTCTTTTACGCCCATACTATAATTTCCACGACCATCAAATGAACGGCCACTTAAACCACGAAAATCGCGAATACGTGGAATTGCAATTGCAATCAAACGATCCAAAAACTCATACATGCGTGCACCACGCAAGGTAACTTTACAACCAATAGGCCAGCCGTCACGAATCTTAAAGCCTGCAATAGACTTCCGCGTCATAGTGACAATGGGCTTTTGACCTGAAATAATCGTCATATCCGATACTGCATGATCAATCAGCTTTTTATCTTTCGATGCTTCACCAACACCCATATTCAAAGTAATCTTTTGAATTTTTGGAATCTGCATCACGTTTTCATATTTAAACTGATCTTGCAATGCTTTGATCACTTTTTTCTGATAATGCTCTTTTAAACGAACCATAGTACTCATCCTAAGCCTTCACTGTTTTAATTAGTTCACCATTCGATTTAAAAAATCGCACTTTACTGCCATCTTCTAAAACTTTGATCCCCACTTTATCTGCCTTTTTTGTTTCAGGATTATAAAGCGCTATATTTGAAAGATGCATCGATGACTCTTTACTAATGATGCCCCCTTCGATATTTTTATTTGGATTAGGTTTAACATGTTTTTTCACCATATTAAGCCCCTCAACCAACACGCGATCACCTAAAGTACGCAGTACCTTAGCTACCTTACCCTTATCTTTTCCGGTAATCACAATCACCTGGTCATTTTTTACAATTTTTTTCATCTCTTCACCTTATAACACTTCTGACGCGAGGGAAACAATTTTCATGAAACGCTCTGTTCTTAACTCACGGGTCACAGGCCCGAAAATACGTGTTCCAATTGGCTCATATTTAGCATTTAAAAGAACCGCAGCATTGCCATCAAAACGAATCAAAGAACCATCTGAGCGACGCACTCCGGCTTTGGTCCGGACCACAACAGCAAACAGAACTTCACCTTTTTTAACTCGACCACGAGGAATGGCTTCCTTAACCGTCACTTTAATAATATCACCAATACGAGCATAACGTCTTTTTGAACCGCCCAATACCTTGATACATTCCACAATTTTTGCACCACTATTATCGGCGGCACTCATTTCTGTCTGCATCTGAATCATAATACAACCCCTTTAAAATCCATTACTTCGTTTTTTCAACGACATTGACCAAAGTCCAAGATTTAGTCTTGGAGTGAGGACGTGATTGCTTAATCAGCACTTTATCACCCGTTTTAGCCACATTTTCTTCATCATGAACATGAAACTTAGTTGAACGTGTCAAAATCTTTTCATATTTTTCATGACGAACTTTACGCTCTACCATAACGACAACGGTTTTGTCCATTTTGTCACTGGTGACCACACCTTCTACTGTTTTCACAATTTTTTGCGCATCTAACTGTTGAACTGTCATCTTATTCACCCTTCTCTGTTAAAACAGTTTTTGCTCTTGCAATGTCCTTCCGCGCTTCACCAAATTGACTTGATTTAATGGTTTGACGCATTGCACGTTGTGAGCGCAAATTAAACTGCTCTTTCAAACGGTCTTCCACCAACTGTTTCAATTCGGCAGCAGACTTCTCTCTCATTTCTGATGCTTTCATTATAATATCGTCCTTGTTACGAATGTCGTTTCAATCGGTAATTTAGCAGAAGCAAGTTTGAATGCTTCACGGGCCAATTCTTCTGGAACTCCTTCGATTTCATATAAAACTTTACCCGGTTGAATTTGAGCAACCCAATATTCAACATTCCCTTTTCCGCTTCCCATTCGAACTTCGAGTGGTTTTTGAGTGATGGGTTTGTCAGGAAAAATACGAATCCAAACTTTACCACCCCGTTTTAAACAACGGTTAATCGCACGACGTGCTGATTCAATTTGACGAGCAGTAATACGACCATGTCCCATTGCCTTCAAACCAAACTCACCGAAGCTCACCGCTGCACCACGAGTTGCAATGCCGCGATTACGCATTTTATGCTGTTTACGAAATTTTGTGCGCTTAGGCTGCAACATTATTTATCTCCTCGAACACGGCGAGACGGTCTATGATCTGAACGTTCTCCCTCACCTGCTTGTTGATTAGTAGGTTGGTTTTGGTGAATTTTTTTATTTCCCAATACTTCCCCTTTGAAAATCCAAACTTTAACACCAATCACACCATAAGTGGTATGGGCTTCAAATACAGCATAATCAATATTGGCCCGAAGGGTATGCAAAGGAACACGTCCTTCACGACACCATTCTGAACGTGCAATTTCAGCACCCCCTAAACGACCAGATACACAAATTTTCACTCCGAGTGCACCAGCTTTCATCGCATTTTGCACCGCACGTTTCATGGCTTTACGGAACATGACACGTTTTTCTAATTGCTGTGCAATACTCATTGCTACAAGCTTGCCATCAAGCTCAGGTTTTTTCACCTCTTCAATCGTGATATGCGAAGCAACACCGGTAATCTTCTTGACACCTGCTTTCAAGCGCTCGATATCTTCGCCTTTTTTGCCAATAATAACACCTGGACGAGCCGAATAAATGGTTACCTTAATGTTCTCAGCTGGACGCTCAATGCGAATATTGCTCACCGAGGCTTGCGCTAATTCTTTATTAAGATATTCACGCACGCGGATATCTGCAATTAATTTTTTTGCAAAATCTTTTGTTGTAGCATACCAAACGGAGTTCCAATCACGGACTATCCCTAAACGTAAGCCAATTGGATTTGATTTTTGTCCCATTACATCGTCCTTTTATTTATTCGCATCCAACCAAACTGAAATATGACAACCTCTTTTTGTAATTCGGTTACCACGACCCTTTGCTCTTGCGCGAAAACGCTTAAAGCTGACTGCTTGGTTGACAATAATCCGCGCAACTTTCAAGTCATCGACATCCTGCGCATGATTATGCTCCGCATTCGCGACAGCAGATTCTATCACAGCTTTGATAAAGACTGCAGCCTTTTTTGAACTAAATGTCAAAATATCGAAGGCTTGAGCCAAAGGCTTGCCTCGAACTAGGTCTGCCACAAGGCGCGCCTTTTGATCTGACATTCTCACATTTCTTAAGTGTGCACAAACTTCCATTTTATCCTCGCCTATTTCGCTTTACGGTCACCGGAGTGACTGCGGAATGTTCTTGTCGGAACAAACTCACCTAATTTATGACCTACCATATTGTCTGTAACAAAAACAGGAACATGTAGACGACCATTATGAACGGCAATCGTAATACCAATCATATCTGGAATAATCATCGAACGACGAGACCAGGTTTTAATGGGCTTCTTGCTTTTAGTCTCAACGGTATCAATGACCTTCTTTAACAGATGAACATCAACAAATGGACCTTTTTTTAATGAACGTGGCACGTTAACTCCTCTCTCTTATTTACGACGTTGCATGATTAAATTGCTCGTGCGTTTATTGCGACGAGTCTTGTAACCTTTAGTCTTTTGACCCCAAGGAGATACTGGATGACGACCTGCAGTCGTTTTACCTTCACCCCCACCGTGTGGATGATCAACCGGATTCATTACAACCCCTCGAACTGTTGGACGCACACCGCGCCAACGTGATGCACCCGCTTTACCTAAAACACGCAAATTGTGCTCTGAATTAGATACTTCTCCAATGGTTGCCTTGCAATCCACTAAAACCTTACGCATTTCACCAGAGCGTAAGCGTAAAATGGCATACTGACCTTCTTTCGCAATCAACTGCACTGAGGTGCCTGCTGATCTAGCTAATTGCGCACCTTTTAAAGGCTTCATTTCTACACAATGCACAAAAGTACCAATTGGAATATTACGCAACGGCAAAGCATTACCCACTTTAATCGAGGCTTCACTGCCAGATTCTACGGTATCTCCTGCTGCCATCCCTTTAGGTGCAATAATATAAGCCCAGGCACCATTCGCATATTTAATTAAAGCAATACGTGCGGTCCGATTAGGATCATACTCTAAGCGCTCTACTATTCCAGGAATACCATCATAACTTCTTTTAAAATCGATTAAACGATAATGCTGCTTATGCCCACCACCATGATGACGCACAGTAATACGACCACCGCTATTACGCCCAGCCGTCTTAGACTGTGGAACCACCAAGGCTGCAAAAGGCTTTCCTTTATGCAATCCAGGGGTCTGAATCTTAATCATATGACGTCTCGCTGGAGAAGTCGGTTTACATTTAATGACTGCCATTTTTAAAATCCTTATCGCGCTTTACTTAAGCTTCGCCTGTACCAAAATCAATTTTAGAGCCTTCTTTCAGCCGTACATACGCTTTTTTCCAATCTTGGGTTCTACCAATAGTGCGACCAAAACGCCGTGACTTACCTTTTACATTTAAGGTAGAAACATGATCCACCTTAACATCAAACATCAACTCTACTGCTTTCTTAATTTCTAATTTGTTTGCACATCTTAAAACTTTAAATGCAACTTGTGATACTTTATCTGAACCCAAACTATACGTTTTTTCGGTCATTAAGGGGGAAACCAGCACCTTTAATAGTCTTTCACGTGTCATGCTATTTTCTCCTC
>CAXNIG010000020.1:0-8490 GCA_964202445.1 Pseudomonadota bacterium | reverse complement strand
AGATTGCATGTATTGAAGGAACAATATCTGCAATGCAACTAGAGGTAAAGACAAGCATTGAAAAATTTATAAATACTTCTAAAGCTCTTGGTGAACATAGCAATGCATTAGCAGCATTTACTTTACTGGTAGCCGCAAAGGATCGATATGAAGCGGTTATTCATACATATTGCCAAACTCCGGAACAAATGTTTGACTCAGTGATTGAGATATTAAATCGATATCCAGCCGTGGTGGGGACGCGTGAGCCTTTGCCTTATGCCGGTGCCGGTGCCGGTGCCGGTGCCGGTGGCGCTACAGCTGCTGCGCCATCTGCTCCGCCCATGGTGTCTACAACTGTGTCAGCTGGTCCTGCTGGTGCGGGTGATCCTACGCCTGCTACAGCTCCTGTTATGGACGATAAGGCTGGTGCAAGTGGTGCTGCTCCTGCAGGTGCGGGTGGTTCTACACTTGCTGCAGTTCCAGCTCCTGAGCCTGCTGCGCCACCTTTGGCGCCTCAAGCAGTTGCTTCTGCTCCGCCTGTAGAAGGCCTAAGCACCCTTGCAGAGATTGAAGCTGGAATAGCTCTCTGGTTAAAAAAGGAAATTCCTGCGCAGCCTGTTGATGTTTCACGGGAGCTTCAATTGCTCACCATGTCGATTGCGCATGGATATTTAAAAGGTGTTGAGGCCTTGATCGCATTGCGCCCTAATGTAACTGCTGCACAGTTAGATCAGCTTAACATCTTGGTAAATAAGGTAGCCGGCGGGTCTACTAGGCCCACAGATGCAGATGCTGTCCAAGTTGCAGTTTTAGCGTTTGTAGCTGCGAGGCGTTATGCGTTGGTGGCTGCATTTCCAGATGCTCCGACTGCTCCATTACCCGTTGTTTCGACTGTTCCATTTGCAGGTGCCGCTTCAGCTCAAGCTCAAGCTCAAGCTCAAGAGCAGGTGGCTGTTCCAGGTTGGTTGGGCTAGATTAATCTTGACTTTCTGGGCTTGTGAGGGCTATAATTTAATTTTAAAAATTGGAATATGCCGATGTTTACGCCTTTAAAATTGGTTGAGATGAACTATGAGGATATCCAAGAGTATCAGGCTTTTTCTCAGCGGGAGTACGCTCAGGGAATGCTGGATCAGGGAGAGTATCCGGATTATGAGACGGCGGTGCGGGCGGCTCGGAATGAGATTAGCTATTATTATGGGCATGTGGTTGAGGGTGAATCCCATTTTGCTTATCATATTGTTAATGCAGCGAGTGGTGAGAAGGTCGGGATTTTGGCCTTTTCGATTTTGTTGCGACGGGATACCAAAGTGCCTTTTATTTTTGTGGATTATATTAGTATTTTTCCGCTGCATCGGCGTTTGGGTTATGCGCGGTTTGCAATGCAGTGGCTGGCGTCTTGGGCTAGGGAGCATGGGTTCACGGTGATTGACCTCAATGTGATGCAACATAAAAAAGGGGCGGTCAAGCTTTATCAGGATCTGGGTTATGTGATTTTTCAAGAGCGTGCCTTGGGTTTGTCTAAAGTGCCGGGGCGCTTTGATATGCGTTTGGAGCTTGCCCCAGCAGATCATGCATAGTGCTGCAGCCTATACGCAGCTTCGGGCTGAGGTTCCTGATGGAGTGCGTTTGATTGCGGTGTCTAAGCAACAAAGCCTTGCTGCGATTGAATCTGTTTATGCAGCGGGCTGTCGTGATTTTGGTGAAAATTATTTACAAGAGGCCATTCTTAAAATAACACAGTGGCGGCAAAAGCCCATTGTTTGGCATTTTATCGGGCGGATTCAAAGTAATAAAATTAAAGACATTGCAGCGTATTTTGATGTGGTGCACAGTGTGGATCGTCTCGACATTGCCCTAAAACTAGATGCCGCCTGCGCGCGCTTGCAAAAAATAATGCCTATTTTTATTCAAGTGAATGTGGATCGTGAGCCACAAAAAGCAGGGGTCCTTCCTGAAGATTTGCCGCCGCTTTTAACGCAGCTTCAAGAGTGTGATCATTTGGCTGTGCAAGGTTTGATGAGTATTCCTGCGTTGGGAAATAGAGCGGCCTTTGCTGCATTGCGATCTATTGGCGATCAATTGGATCTGCCTTCGCTTCGCTTGTCCATGGGAATGTCGCAAGATTATGCCCTGGCGATTGCCGAGGGTGCGACTGATGTGCGTGTGGGTGAGGCCATTTTTGGTGCGAGAATGCCTGCAAATCAAGCCTGAGCTTGACAAGATATTTGTAATGCTATATCATTACAAATATTCGTTTTTTTGGGATTATCTTGTGCAAGTCACTACACTTATCGAGCGTCTGCCCCAGGCCATCAGTGCATTTCAAGCTTACACTTATTTAAAGGCACAATCAGCTGCGCAGGATTTGTTTTTGCTGGAGTCCTTGTCTGGCCCAGGGCATGCCTTGCGCAAGGCCATGTTGGGGGTTAATCCTTTATTGACCCTGCGTGTGAACGGCGCGCAATTAAGTGTTTCAGGGCATCCGGTTTTATGCGCGCATGTCCTGGCGGTCTTGCATGCATCGCCGTTACTCCAGGATTTATGTTTGCTGGAGATCAAAGATTTGTTTGCGGTATTGCGTTTGTTGGAACAAAGCTTCCAACTGGGTGATGCGGGAGCGTTTGATTTTGATTATCAGTTTGGTTTTTTGGGTTATTTTGGTTATGATGCGATTCAATATATTGAAACCATCCAGTTTAAAATCGCAGCCAATGAGCCTGTGCCGGATATTATGCTTTGTATTTATCAGTCGGTTTTGTATGTCGACTTGAAAACGCAAGCCTCGTATTGGATCAGTAATCAATTTGTGGGCGTTGCAGAGGATGGATTTAAAGCGGTTTTACTGCAGGCTCCTATATTAGCGGAACCTGATGCTTTATCTTTGGCTGTTCCTGTGGCGGATCAAGTGCGTGATTCGGTGACAGAGGCGGCTTATGTGCGAGAAGTAGAGCGTGCTTTGCAGCATATTGCTTTGGGTGATATTTATCAGATTCAGTTGGGTCATACTTTAACAATTGATTCTTCAGTGGACCCTTTTGTGGTGTATCAACGGATGCGCAAATATAATCCTTCGCCGTATATGTATTTTGTTGAAATGGGAGATCTGCGAATTATTGGTGCCAGTCCCGAACTGTGTGTCAATCTGCGGCGGGATCAAGTGACGATTCGCCCCTTGGCAGGCACCATCCGTCGCGGTACCAGTCCAGAGTCAGAGCGTATTCAGCAGGAAACATTGCGCCATGATCCCAAGGAGCAGGCTGAGCATATTATGTTGGTGGATCTTGCGCGGAATGATGTCAGTCGTGTTTGTCAGGTGGGCACTTTAGCAGTGACGGAATTAATGGTGATTGAAGCGTACTCGCATGTGTTTCATCTGGTGTCAAATGTGGTGGGGCAGTTGCGTACAGGCCTGGATCATTATGATGTAATTGCTGCAAGCTTCCCTGCCGGTACTTTAACGGGTGCCCCCAAAATTCGTGCGATGGAATTGATTGAGGAAATGGAAACTTCGCGTCGCGGTATTTATGGTGGTTGCCTCGGTTTTATTGATTTTCGTGGTCATACAGAAATGGCGATTTGCATTCGGACTGCAGTTTATCAGCGGGGGCAATATGTCATTCGCGCCTCGGCAGGAATTGTGGTGGACTCTATTGCTCAGCAGGAATGGCAGGAGACTTTGGCTAAGCTAGGCTCCAGCTATTTTGCCATTACCAATCAGGAGCTAAAATCATGAATATTTTACTCGTGGATGCCTATGATAGTTTTGTGTATACGATTGATCAATATTTACAGAGTCTGGGTGCAGCTGTAGATGTGGTTCGCAATGATCAGTTGGATTTTGCCAATATTGCAGCCGCAGGCTATGATGCGATTGTTTTGGGGCCTGGGCCGGGGCATCCTCGAGAGTGTGGATATGTCGAAATGATTCAGTATTTTAAAAACAGATTGCCGATTTTTGGAGTGTGTTTGGGTATGCAGGCGATGGCTTTGGCTTTTGGCGGAGAGGTGATCTGTGCTGCGCATCGTATGCATGGCAAAGTCAGCCAGATTGAGCATGACGGCCTGGGGTGTTTTGCGGGCTTGCCCAGCCCTTTGTCGGTTGCGCGGTATCATTCACTGATTGCGTGTGAGCAAACACTGTCAGACGCATTACAGATTAGTGCGCGATCTCTTGATGATCATTATATTATGGGCTTGCGGCATACCTGCTTGCCCATTGAAGGTGTGCAGTTTCATCCTGAAAGCATTTGTACGGATCATGGCTTAGATATTTTGGCTAACTTCGTGTCGAATATTGCATTGCCTGTTGTACCCAAGTCTGTGCGAGCGCATTAAACTGGCTGGCATTACTGGCTGTACGAAATTGATCGCCACTGATTGTGGTAAAAATTTCTTTCAGTAAGCGGCCGTTCACGCTATCGGTAAACTTCATTTCAATCACCAGGCTGGGGGTTTTACCATTTAAACCCGTTGCAAGTGAAGCCAGTTTAATCGCAGCGGAAATGGGGATTAAGTTGCGAGGCTTCATACCATCTTGCGCTACTTCAGCACCGGTAATGGCAACGTTTAGTTGTGCAACACCTGGGCCTGGGATAGTCGTAATCGGCATCTGTTGACTGACCACTTGGCGAATGCCATTTTGTAAGCTAATCTGGGCATCAGTAATGTCCTGGGCGCTAATGCCAGTCTGAGTTGCAGTTTGATACAAGACAACAGGTGCTACAATGACCGCGCGATAATCGCTACGCTTCACATTAGGTGCGACATAGCTATAAATTTGCATGCCTGTAGGTGCAGGAGTAACCGGTTGTAACAGTGCATAATTAGGTAAAAATCCAGAAGGATCCTGCGTGGGCAATTTGGGCGTAGAGGAGCAGCCAGATAGCGCTAACAACATGGCCAAGCTGGCAGTAAGAAGTTGTTTTTTCATGGGACATTCCTTGATAATGAAAAGTGATAATCCAAAGCTTATCACAGAGCTATGTTTTCATGCAATCCATGCCTGTGTATTTATAATAGATAATTAATGTTAAATACGATAAATAAAAAATAATAATACGTAATAGTGGTTGACAAATAAATTAAATATGTTATATTTTAAGAGAATGTATAAAGCGAGTAGGAGAGTGTAATGTTTAATGCTCAAGAAAAACGGAACAAATGGGAAGAATATAACTTTAATACATGGCAGTATAATTTACAAAAAAAAAGATTTGCACTGTGCTTGGGTTTTGGCGCTTTAGGTGGAGTAGGGGTCTCAGCCTGTTTGTTATTACAACTTTATGCAGGATTGGCGGTAATGACTGCAGTGACGGCACTGATGCCACCTGCAGCATTGGTTACCCTGCCCATCGCTGCTGCAGTAATAGTGGGTGGACTTGCATTTTTAGCGATAAGGGCATTAAGGGCTTATAAATCACATGCAGATGTGCAATACGAAAGTGATAACTTGATCGCCCACAATAATTTTGTGCAAAATAGGCCTCTTGGTGTAGGAGGCTATCAAGACCTCCCCATTACAAAACCGCTGCATAGATTGGCTAATAACTTGTACGGTAAGAAGTCGCTGGAAGGCCGACCTGCTTTTTCTTTTTGGGGAAGGCTTTTTTCTCGGGCACCGGTAGCGCCACCGTTGATGGATCCCTTGCACAACTAGCTACTAGACTTGAACGGTAGTGGATTTATGCTATGATGAGTCTTAAATATCTACAAAAGCCATCTAGTCAAAATGACATACTGTTTAAATGCAAAATTAGCGGAAGATACTTTAGCTGTTGGGGTTCTGAGCTTGTGTGAGTTGCGTTTAATGAATAATTGCAATGTGTTGTGGCTCATTTTGATTCCGCAGCGGGCCCATTTAACCGAATTGCTTGATTTGTCGGATGCGGATCAAGCCCAGTTGCTGCTTGAAATGAATCACATTGGGCAATTATTACAAAAGCATTTTCCTTGCGATAAGCTGAATATTGCAATGTTGGGGAATGTGGTGTCACAACTGCATGTGCATGTGATTGCGCGGCGCTTTGATGATGTTTATTTTCCCCAGGCGCCTTTTGGTTTGCCTGGGTTGAGCTATTCTGCTGAAGCCGCTTCTGTGTTGGTTCAAAAACTACAAGCTGTATTATGATGCAACATCTGCTTGTTTTTGACCTATCCAATTTGTGTTATATCGGTGCCAACAGTCAGCGTAATCAAGAAGAGGTGACGGTCGAGTATTATTTTAATGCGGCTAAAGAATATTTGCGCAGTCAGTATCGTTATTTTAAGCCGGATTTGCTGGTGTTTGCCTGTGATCATGAGCAAGAATATTGGCGCAAAAAACAGTTCCCAGATTATAAAGCGCAGCGTGTGGATAGCGAGCTGAAGCAAAAAATTCGCCAAGTCATTCAACAGTTTAAAGCAGAAAATGCGCATTTGTGCTTAGAGCATCCCGGTTGTGAGGCGGATGATGTCATTTATGCCTTATGTGCGTTTACAGATTATCGCGTAACGATTGTGAGTTCCGATGGCGATTTTGAGCAATTGATTAATGATCGTGTGCGGGTGTTTAACCCGATGCAGTGTCAGTTTCGTCGTGCTTCAGGTAATTTGCCTTTTGATTTATTTGTGAAATGTATTCGGGGTGATCGGAGTGATAATATTCCCTCAGTGATGCCCATGGTGACGCGTCGGCGTTTGCAGGAAGCATTTCGCGATGCAGACCCAGTGAGTGTCCTGGAAAAACATGATCGCCTGAATGCGACCCTGCGTCAGGATTATGAGCGTAATCGTGATTTGATTGATCTCAGTCGGTTGCCTGAAGATTTAAAAGCAATTTTAATCGCAAAAATAAAAGATTATTTTTCTAGGCCACAATCGTGACTGAATTTGAGATGATCAAAGCCTATTTTTATCGTAACACGCCCATGCGTGCCGAAATTGTTTTAGGGAATGGCGATGATTGCGCGCTCTTAAAAAGTACTCAAAATCTAGCCTTGTCAATCGATACGCTGGTTTTGGGCACGCATTTTACTGACCAGATCTCGCCTTTTGATTTAGGTGCGCGCGCAGTGGCCGTAAATTTGAGTGATTGTGCCGCCATGGGGGCCAAGCCCCTGGCTTTTTTATTGGCGCTGACTTTGCCTGAGCTGAATGCGCATTGGTTGGAGCTATTCTCTGCAGGCTTATTTGCTCAGGCAGATGCCTTTGCCATGCCCTTGATTGGCGGCAATACGACGCGCGGGCCATTGTCTATTACGATTCAAATTATTGGTGAAGTGGAGCAGGCCTTTAAGCGCAGTGATGCACAAGTTGGTGATGATATTTATGTCAGTGGAATCTTGGGTGCAGCCGCATTAAAACTGAGCCCCAGGGTTGATTTGGGCTTGGCTTTGCGTGGCATTGCCCATGCAGCAATTGATGTGTCGGATGGGCTGATTCAAGACTTGAACCATGTTCTGGACGCGTCACATTGTGGGGCTGCACTCTTTTCAAAGCAAATACCCTGTCATGATACTTTGGAAAAAGCACTGTATCATGGTGAAGATTACGAGCTCTGTTTTACCGCGCCAATAGATCAGCGTGGTGCAATCATCAATTTGTCTGAGCACTTGAAGCTGCCTCTAACACGCATTGGCCACATTGTTGCAGAGCCTGTTTTTTTGATGGATAATCAGGCTATTCAAGTAAAAGGGTGGCAGCATTTTTGATGAAAATATTAATCACTCGGCCAGAACCAGATGCCAGTATTTTGGCCAAAAATTTAATAGAAGCGGGTCATGAGGTTGTGAATCTGCCTTTGCTGCAGATTACCTTGCAAGCGCAAGAAATCGTCAATCAGGGGCAGCAATTTATTTTTGTGAGTAAAAATGCCGTACGGGGAATGCGGAATCTAGCCGAATTAAAAGATCGCCCTGTGTTTGCCATGGGGCCAGGAACTGCTGAATTACTTGAAAGTGCAGGCTTAGAGGCAATCTATCCGCATACACTGGAGGGCAGCCAGGCTTTTTTACAGTTGCCTGCATTGCAGCAAATCGAAGGTCAGCGCTTTACAATTATTTGCGGGAGTGCCGCCAGGCCAGAGCTCAGCGCAGGATTAATTGCACGGGGTGCCTTAGTGGACAGTGTGTCAGTATATGTCTCGCAGCGTCAAATATTAAGCCCGGCCCAGCAGCAACTGGTGCAAGCCGAATATGATTTAGTCATCGTGACCAGTCTGGAGGCATTACGTTACGCCTGTGAATTGGGTATTCGGCGAGATGCTTCTATTTCAGTATTGTCAGAAAATATGTTAAAATGTGCTCAAGATTATGGGTTTAGTCGTATTTTAAAAAATGGGAGCGTGTAGTGAGGCACATTATTTTTTATTTAATGATCCTAGGCTTGGCGGTCATGGTGGGTTTATTTTTAGCGCATGTACCATCCTTTTTATTGCTGGAAATCGGGCGATTTTCTATTGCGGTGCCGCTGTGGTTATTTTTGATTGGCTTGCTGATAGTGGGTTTTGTGGTCATGTTGGTGCGGCGT
>CAXNIG010000019.1:0-8505 GCA_964202445.1 Pseudomonadota bacterium | reverse complement strand
TTTGCAGCATAAGCATGCGGTTCGTCATGAGGGTAGCGATAGTGTATAGGTTTATTACGTAAGTGTTGCGGCACATCAAGCGAGCCATTGTTTTTGACATCCTCTTCTGCGTGTTTATGGGCAAGGTAAACGGCATTGCTTTTTGGGGCAACTGCTAAATAAATCACGGCTTGAGACAAAGCGAGCTCACCTTCTGGAATGCCAAGACGTTCGACTACTTGCCAGGCATTTAATGTCATTTCTAAAGCGCGTGGATCTGCAAGGCCAATATCCTCGCTGGCCATGCGAATCAGGCGTCTTGCAATATATAAAGGATCGCAGCCCGAACTCAGCATGCGAATCATCCAATATAAAGCAGCGTCAGGATCAGAGCCTCGAATTGACTTATGTAGCGCCGAAATCAGGTCATAAAAATAATCGCCGCCTTTGTCAAAACGATGAATCGTTTCACCTAATACGGATTGTACAATTTGACTTGAAATGATTTGATCTGTTGCCAAATCTCCGCACATTTCTAGTAAATTTAACAGTTGTCGTGCATCGCCATCGGCGGCAGCAACCAGAGTGGCAGACTCATCGGGGGCCATCTGCAGATGTTCTTGCAACATAGCGCGTTGCAGTAATTGCTGTAAATCTGCGATTTCAAGTGATTTTAAAACATAAACACGCGCGCGTGAAAGTAATGCATTGTTGAGAGAAAAAGCAGGATTTTCGGTTGTAGCACCGACTAAAGTGATCAGGCCGCTTTCCAGCGCTGGTAAAAAAGCATCTTGTTGCGATTTATTAAAGCGATGAATTTCATCTACAAATAAAACGGTTGCATTTTGATTCATGCGCTGGCGGGCTTCAGCTAAGTCCAAAACCGCGCGAATTTCTTTGACCCCAGATAAGACTGCAGACAGATGTTCAATTTCAGCATGAGCGTTTGCCGCAAGCAGATGAGCCAGTGTGGTTTTACCTGTGCCTGGTGGCCCCCATAAAATCATAGAATGTAAAATGCCTTTCTCAATCGCATTGGCCAATGGGCGGCCAGGCGCAAGGAGGTGTTTCTGGCCGATGTAATCTGCCAAAGTGGTCGGGCGCATTTTCGCAGCGAGCGGGCTTGTATCTAAAATCGTCTTCATTTATAGTTAAACTCTATTTTAGTTTTAGGAAATTACCATGCATTATACACCCGAGTCCTATGCGACATCTATTGCGGATCGCCAGGCGTTTTGGCACGATGTGGCAATCCAGACTTTAACTTGGTTCAAGCCTTGGCATGCGGTTTCTCAAGGTGATTTTTATGATGGAGCAATCGATTGGTTTGTTGGTGCTGAGTTAAATGCATCGTACAATTGTTTAGATCGTCATCTCGCACAGCATGGAGATAAGGTTGCGTTGATTTGTGAAGGTAATCAAGTCGAAGATTTGCGTCAATTTACGTATGCTCAGTTGCATGAAAAAGTATGTCGCTTTGCCAATCTACTTAAAAGTCGCAGCATTAAAAAGGGGGATCGGGTAGCGATTTATCTGCCGATGATTGCTGAGGGTGTGGTGGCGATGTTGGCTTGTGCACGGATTGGGGCAATTCATTCGGTTGTTTTTGGAGGGTTTTCGCCTGAATCCTTACGAGCGCGGATTCTAGATGCGGCTTGTGTGGCTGTGATTACGGTTAATGCAGCAGTTCGGGGTGAGAGCTTACTGCATTTTAAAGTGAATGTAGATGAGGCTTTGCAAGGGGTGGACTGTGTGCGCTCGGTTTTTGTTGTTCAACATACGGATCATGTTTGTGACTGGGTGGATGGCCGGGATATTGATGTGAATGCTCAGGAGGCCAAGATGGCGGTCCTCTGCGAGCCTGAAGTGATGCGCAGTGAGGACCCCCTTTTTATTTTGTATACCTCTGGCTCAACAGGGCAGCCAAAAGGCATTATGCATACCACGGGAGGATATTTGACTTATGCTGCATTTACGCACCAGGCGGTTTTTGATTTGCAAGAACGGGATGTGTATTTTTGTACTGCAGATATTGGTTGGATTACGGGGCATAGTTATGTGGTGTATGGGCCATTGGCCAATGCTACAACGGTTGTGATTTATGAGGGCGTGCCGACTTATCCAACACCTAGTCGATATTGGGATATCATTGATCGGCATCAGGTGAGTCTGTTCTATACTTCGCCAACCGCTTTGCGTGCGCTGATGCAATTTGGGGATGAAGTTGTGCAGCGCACTTCAAGGGCTAGTTTGCGAATTCTAGGGACTGTAGGTGAGCCCATTAATCCAGAGGCTTGGCGATGGTATTTTAATATGATTGGGGAAGGTCGCTGTCCTATTATGGATACGTGGTGGCAAACTGAGACCGGTGGAATTTTATTAGCGCCCATGGTAGATAAAGCGCAGCAGAAGCCAGGTTCAGCCATGAAGCCTTTGTTTGGAATTGTGCCGCAGATTGATCACGGTGCTTTTTTGATTCAGTACCCTTGGCCCGGTATGATGCGTAGCATTTATGGAGATCATGCCCGGTTTATGGAGGTATACTTAAAGCCACATCCCGGTTTTTATACAACAGGAGATGAGGCGAGGCAAGATCTTGATGGAGATTACTGGATTTTAGGTCGCATGGATGATGTATTGAATGTAGCAGGGCATCGTTTAGGTACGGCTGAAATTGAAAGTGCTTTGGTTTTGCATTCCGATGTTGTCGAGGCTGCGGTAGTGGGTTGCCCACATTCAATTAAAGGTCAGGGTATTTATGCATTTGTGACGCTTATGCTGGAAGTCGAGCCTTCACCTGTCTTAGTCAAAGCCTTGATTGGACAAGTGCGTAAGGAGATCGGCCCTATTGCGACTGTGGATCATATTCAGTTTGTAAGTCAGTTGCCTAAAACACGCTCTGGTAAAATTATGCGGCGCATTTTGCGTAAAATGGTAGAAGGTGAGCGCGCTCAATTTGGAGATCTTTCAACTCTGGGAAATCCAGAGTCGGTTCAAGAAATCTTGCAATTCATAAAAATAGCATTATAATGGCTTTAGGTTTATTATTAAAGGGGAAAGTGAATGAAAATGACGCATCGTTTAAGTTTAATTAGTCTGGCATGTTTGGCCGCAACTCAATTAGCGAGTGCAGCGCCGCGCTATGATCAATCGGGGACATTTTATCTTCCTTTGAGTATCGGTCAGTATTTTCCAAACTCTAGTTTTAATGAGCAAAGTAGTATTACTGCTGGCATTGGTTTGGGTTACAATATCAATAATTACTTCGCAGTGCAGACCAATTTATTTGGTTTTTCACCCCGCAACAGAGCGACTAATAACAGTACCTCTGGTTATAACTGGGATTTAGAAGGTCGTGCTAATTTAGCCAACTCAAGTCCATTTATGCCTTATGTTGTGCTTGGTGCAGGCGCTTTGAAAAATGTGAATACACAAGTGGCTTTAGATTATGGCGTAGGGGTTGATTATTTGCTTGGGCATAATCTCAGTGTCGGTTTAAGCTGGCGTCAAGCGTATGAGTTTGTGGGTGCGACAGCGAATAATTTTGCTTTAGTGAATGTGACCTGGACATTTGGCAGTGCGCCAGCGCCTGTTGCAGCTCCAGCTCCAGCGCCTGTTGTTGCCAGTGCAGTAGTTGTGACTCAGCAAACGATGTTGCAAAAAGCGCAAGTGACCCTCAAGCCCATTTTGCCCAATGGTGTGTTTCTGTGTAAAGGAAATATCGCAGGGGATGAAGCAGGTTGTGTGACCTTTAATGGCAATATCATGACCATGCATTTGAATGTGCGTTTCTTAAAAGGCAAGTCAGCGATTCAAAATCAATATGGCACACCTATCCAAAGCGTGGCTAATTTTATGAATGCTTACCCCAGTACCAAGGCGACTTTGTATGGTTATGCAAGTAGCGAAGGTTCTGCAGCATTCAATCAAAAGCTGTCTGCCAAACGTGCTGCACAAGTGAAAAATTATTTAGTGAATACTGGCCATATTAACGCATCTAGAGTTACAGTGGTGGGCATGGGGACGCAAAACCCTATCATGAGTAATAAGACTGCTGCAGGCCGGACTGCAAATCGTCGTGTAGAAACAGAGATTCCTGTTCCTGCTCAATTGGTTCAATAGTTTTTCTTGAGTAAAATAAAAGAAAAATTAAAGCACTATATGTCCAAAGCGATCCACGATTTCAATTTAATTGAAAAAGGGGATCGCGTGATGGCGTGCTTGTCTGGTGGGAAAGATTCCTTCACCATGGTTTCGATTTTGGCTGAGCTACGTGTAGAGTCCAATTATTTATTTGAGCTTTTTGTGTTTACTTTGGACCAGGCGCAGCCAGGGTGGGATGATGCTAAGCTACGTGAGTGGTTGGAATTGCATAAAATGCCTTATGAGATTTTGCATCGCGACACCTACTCCATTGTTAAAGAAAAAATTCCAGAAGGGCAAACTTATTGTTCTTTATGCTCGAGACTGCGGCGGGGGAATATTTATCGCTACGCAGAAGAGCATGGATATAATAAAGTGGCATTGGGACATCATCGGGATGATTTAATTACCACTTTGCTGATGTCTATTTTATACAATGGTCAAATCAAATCGATGCCCCCTAAATTGTTGTCTGATAATCAAAAGCATATCGTGATTCGTCCACTGGCATATTGTCAGGAAACCGATATTATTGAATATGCAAAAGAACAGGCTTTCCCCATTATTCCCTGTACTCTGTGTGGTTCACAGGATAATTTGGTGCGGAAAAAAGTAAAGCGTTTGATCGAATCACTGACTGCAGAAAATCCCAAAATTCCGAGTAATATCTTGCATGCGATGCAAAGTATCGAGCCTTCGCATTTAATGGATAAAGATTGGTTTGATTTTAAGAGTTTAGGATCACGCCCCCGCCCAGACATTCTTGATCTTGATAAAACACAATAGACTGTCCCGCTGTAATAGCCCGTTGAGGGTGTTGAAATTTAACTTCGACTTGGTCTGGGTTGCTGAAGTCCAGCTCGCAGGCTTGTTCTTGCTGGCGATAGCGGATTTTTGCAGTGCATTTGAGCGGTGTTGCTGGCGCAGTTCCTGCTGTCCAATGCAATTGTGCGGCCGTTAACTCAGGTTGAAATAACAAGGGGTGCTCTTGACCTTGTACAACCGTGAGTTCGTTAGTGCTAAGATTTTTACTGGCCACATACCAGGCCGCCTCAGGGCTGTTTTTTTGCCCACCCAGCCCAATTCCTTGGCGTTGACCAATGGTGTAATACATTAACCCTGCATGTTCTCCCAAAACCTTGCCTTGATCGTTAATAATGTTTCCCGGCTGAGCAGGAAGGTAACGTTGGAGAAAATCTTTAAATTTGCGCTCGCCAATAAAACAAATGCCGGTGCTGTCTTTCTTTTTGGCATTATCAAAGCCTTGCTCTAAGGCAATTGCGCGCACTTCTGGTTTGGTTAAATGAGCGAGCGGGAAAATTGCTTTGCTGAGTTGGCTTTGCTGTAAAGTATATAAAAAATAAGTCTGATCTTTGTTTTGATCTGCTGCTTTCATGAGGTGAAATATTCCGTCTTGCTCCATGCAGCCTGCATAATGGCCAGTCGCAATTTTTTCAGCACCGAGGGTTTGAGCATAATTCAAAAAAGCTTTGAATTTAATTTCTTTGTTGCACAGAATATCAGGGTTTGGGGTGCGGCCTGCTTTATATTCCGCCAGAAAATACTCGAAGACAAAGTCCCAATACTCACTGGCAAAATTAATACTGTGAAAAGGAATATCTAATTTTTGACAGACCGCTTCGGCATCGGCACGATCTTGTGCAGCCGAGCAATATTCGTCAGTATCTTCTTCTTCCCAGTTTTTCATGAAAATGCCGATGAGTTCAAACCCTTGCTGTTTCAATAAATAAGCGCTCACTGAGGAGTCTACGCCACCTGACATGCCGACTGCAATTTTGATGATTGTTCTGTATCTTCTGGGGAGGGTAAACTATAATACCTTTTTTAGGCTTTTAAATAAAGAGGCTGGCTATTATGGGTTCCATTATTATCCTAGATTTCGGTTCGCAGTATACAGAGCTGATTGCGCGACGGGTGCGTGAGCTTCATGTGTATTGTGAGGTTTGGCCTTTTGATGTTGATCCTAAGCGGATTGAGGCTTCGGCTGCGGCAGGGGTTATTTTGTCAGGTAGCTATGCCTCTGTATATGAAAATGTGGAGATGCGTATTGCTGAGGCGGTGTTTAAATTGAATGTGCCAATTCTGGGGATTTGCTATGGCATGCAGAGTATGGCGGAGCAATGGGGTGGGAGTGTTCAAGGCTGTGCAGAAAAAGAGTTTGGCCTAGCGCATTTTACGCTGGCAGAAAAAGATCCTTTATTTGCAAGCTGGCCTAGTGTGAGTCGTGTATGGATGAGTCATGGCGATCAAGTTAAAATATTGCCCCCTGATTTTAAAATTTTAGGGGTTTCAGAAAATACTCCCATTGCGGCGATGCGTCATCTTTCAAAGCCTTGGTATGGTGTGCAATTTCATCCAGAAACCACGCACACGGAATATGGCGAACGGTTTTTTACTCATTTTTTATTTGATATTTGTCAGGTTCAAAAAAATTGGACTCCTGTGCAAGTGCTCGAGGATTTAGAGCAAACAGTGCTGAGTCAGGTCAAGCCGCATGAAAAAGTTTTGCTGGGTTTGTCGGGCGGAGTGGACTCTTTAGTTTTGGCTGTGTTTTTGCAGCGCATTTTGGGTGATCGCTTGGTTTGCGTGTTTATTGATACGGGATTGCTGCGGTATCAGGAGCCACAAAATTTAAAAAAGATTTTTGCCGACTTGCAGTTGAATGTCTTGATGATTGATGCAGCCGCTGTTTTTTTAAAAAACTTACAAGGCGTGAGTGATCCAGAGCTTAAGCGTAAAGCAATTGGGCGTGTATTTATTGACGAGTTTGCGCGTGTAGCGAAAAACATGGATGTGCATTATCTGGCGCAGGGGACTATTTATTCGGATGTCATTGAGTCAGCAGAGACGCATACTGGCAAAGGTAAAGTGATTAAATCGCATCATAATGTGGGTGGCCTGCCGGATGTGCTGCCTTTCAAATTGTTGGAGCCATTTAGGACGCTATTTAAAGATGAAGTCCGTGCTTTAGGCCGTCTGTTAGGGCTTGCAGAGGATTTGGTGATGCGCCATCCTTTTCCCGGTCCTGGTTTAGGAGTGCGGATTTTAGGAGAGGTCAAGCCTGAATTTGTCATGATTTTGCAGCAGGCTGATCATATTTTTTTAGAGGTTTTGAAAAAAACCGGCTGGTATCAAAAATGTAGTCAAGCCTTCGCTGTTTTTTTGCCAGTGCAATCCGTCGGCGTAATGGGTGATGCGCGTCGCTATGATTATGTAGTGAGCTTGCGTGCCGTTGAAACGACTGACTTTATGACTGCAACGCCAGTGCGTATTCCCTACGAGATTTTAGAGGAAGTCGCCTCGCGAATTGTGAATGAAGTTCCTCATGTTTCTAGGGTCGTCTATGATATCAGTGGCAAGCCACCTGCAACTATTGAGTGGGAGTAAAAATAGCGATTGATCGATTTATCTTCTTGTGATATTATGATCAAAAGATTGTAATGTTCATAGGTTATGGTGTTGAAAGATTCGTTAGAAAATATTAAAGATCCGCATGATGCTTTGTTTAAATCAATGTGCACAGATGTCGGGGTTGCAGTAGATTTAATTCGAGCTGCATTACCAGCTAACTTATTGAAAAAAATTGATTTCAGTAGTTTGCGAGTGACTGATAAATCATTCATCTCAAAAAAACTGAAAGGGTCGGCTAGCGATCTGATTTATGAGGCAGAAATAGAGGGGCGCTTGGGGTATATTTGTTTTGTATTAGAGCATCAGTCAACGGCGCATCCTATGATGGCCTTTCGTTATTTGGAATACGATGTGGCATTGATGCGTCAGCACTTAAATCAAAAAAAGGGAAAATTGCCGCTTGTTATTAATATTTGTCTGTATCACGGTCAGGCTTCTCCCTACCCTTTTTCTACAGATTTACTAGATTGTTTTGAAAGCCCCATCTTAGCGCGCGAGTATTTATTTCAACCTTTTTATTTGGTCGATTTAACCGTGATGTCAGACAAGCAGATTGATCAGCAAGGCAAGGCAGCGTTAATGGAGTATTTATTTAAGCATTGTCGGGATAGTGAATTTTCTCGTAATATTAAACAGCTGGTTGAGTTTATGAGGCGTCTGGATGATGAATTCTATTTGCATAATGTGTTATACTATTTGGGTGAAGTGTGTGGAAATCAAGATGATGCCCACACATTATTTGAATTATTGAGTCAAGCATTACCGGAAGAAAAGGAGCTAATCATGACCTATGGAGAACAGCTAAGACAGGAAGGCCGAGAAGAGGCGCTGATGACTTATGGAGAACAGCTAAGACAAGAAGGCTGGAAAAAAGGAGTTGAGCAGGGTGTGGAGCAAGGCATTGAGCAAGGCATTGAGCAAGGCATTGAGCAAGGCATTGAGCAAGGCATT
>CAXNIG010000018.1:0-8644 GCA_964202445.1 Pseudomonadota bacterium | reverse complement strand
CGAATGTACCGGGGGATGATAATTTTATTCATCTGGGGGCAGAACATGCTGAAGGCGCGGATCGGTCTTCTATGCTGCTCACCAATTATCGCGATCCAGATCAACCGGGTACCAAGCGCCTCGACTATCAGCAGGCCACCACCCAGAGTATGGAGCGTGTCACCGGGCAGGATTATCATTCTCAGCAAGGTGGTAATCTAACGGTCTTAGATACTGCAGCAAAAATAAATCCCATGACCTACATCGTCATTCAATTGACGGATCAAACCAATCTCAGTCTGCCAGACAAAGCGCCTGCATTGAAGGGGTATCTCAAAACCCTGCTGATGGATTTGAATTTTGTCAAACAAGGTCAAGATTCCCCCCTGAGCCTATCTGGCTTAAGCGTCAATCCTGCGCAAAAATTTAAGCTACAGCAAACACTCGAGCCCAATGTGCAAGCGGATACACTCAGCCGATATGGTGCCTTGACTCTGAGCTTGACCCACGGCAGTGCCTCAAGTGCCAGCCAGTCTGAGGCGGTCAATATCATTCTGCAAAATGGTCAGGCCATTTTGCCCACCAACACACTCACCTTGCCGCCCGCATCCTGGCAAAAAAATAAAACCACCGATCAGTGGGGGAACATCTATTACACCATTACCCTGGCGGTTCTGGCACCCCCCATGCTGTTTAATTTTAGGCAGGATGTGTATCTCGCGCAGAAGAAGCTAAGGGGTGAGGATCTGACCACTTATCAGGCGTTGTCCCCCAGCTTTACGCCGGATGTTGATTCTCTTGCAGCCGCTAAATCAATGCGCGAGGCCTTAACAGAGGATGAGTTAGACTATTTCCTCTATCAAGGCAATAATGTGACCCTGTTTATCCACGGCTATAATGTTGGGTTTGGCGAGTGGCCAATCGGGATAACCATGGATGCAAGCAGGGTTAAGATTGACCCTAAACAGCGGGTGACCTTATATCGTGATGATGCGTATTTTGCAGCAAAATATCCCGCTCTCTCAGCAGAGAATCTAGCTGATATAACCATGGATCAACGTTATGGAACCGCAGCGCATAAATGGTTACTCGCGATGGAACAACACATTAATCAAGCCTTTGGCTGGAATAGCAATACAGATTTTACCAAGTATCAACGAATGATTGGCATTGCCTGGCAGGGCGATCCCGCTGCGATTGATTATATGGCGGCGGTGGGTAACACTGATTTTGCAGCACAAAAAACCTTTGCCTTGATTCAGCAATTGCATGCGCAGGGGATTCAAATCGAACTCATGGCGCACTCACTAGGAAATGCAGTATTGGCGCAAACCTTAAGTCTCTGCGGAGAGGCGGGCATTACCATTAAGCATGCCCATATGTGGCAGGCGGCCATTCCGGATAATAGCCTGGATACCAGTGCTCACGATTATCTGCCCATCAACTTATCTGGCACACCGATCCTCTCCGCCAATTATGCTTTTACCAGTGCCCAAAAAGGGGCGGAAGCGATCACGGTTTTATTTAGTGATAACGACACCATTTTAGGTCCAACCCCCAGCAATCAATCCAGCCTGAGCGCTTCGCCCACTTCATTCTTTGATTTATGCGAATGCTTGCCTGCGCTGGCCTATTCCTGGATCAAAAATGCAGATACAGAAGATCATGTTTATCTGCGGACGCTACTTGATCCGGGCGCAGGCCTGATATTTATGGTCACAGCCGCCACCGTAGCCGTCATGGATAAAGCAGTCTTCCCGCTTGCAGGCATCCATGAAAAAGCAATGAGCATTTATCACCTGGCCAATTTATATCGTTATCCCGCCAGTCATATTTTTATGAAGGACACCGCAACGCTACAGAATTACTATCAAGAATGGCAAGCCAAATGGCAGAAAGTGGATGTCCCCATAGTAGGCAATACGCCGAGTCCCCCAATAAAAATGGCCTTAACCCTAGAGCAGCAAATGTCCTGGCTAAGCGCACAGATTCCAGACCTATTCAACTTCGTAAGTGTCCTCTGCCACGTCTGCCTACACCCCACAGCAATTGATCTAGACCATCTAAACACCTTCTTCGCCCAGCCTGATATGGCTTCCCAAGCCCAAAGCTTTGGCGCTAAACTAAAGCAAGCATTATTAGGCGCAGGCAATATGATCAGCAAAGGCATCATCACCACCACCCTAGAAAAGCTAGGAGGTATTTTTATGGAAGATGATTATGCAACCCTGCTAGCAACAGTAGTTTTAACTGGGCTGTTGACGCCTGATGCTGTGCCAAGAGCGGCTATGGGGTATCAAGGAGCTCAGCCTGTGTTTGGGAATTATTCGTTTGTTGATCAGAAGGCGTTGTTGCCAGATCATTCAGGTATGCTTTTTCCAACAGATGATTTTTTTAATAAAATATATAAGCAGCAGTTGTTTAGTGGTTCAGCAGGGGTGCATATCAATTATTTTGGTAAATGGAGGCAGGGTTGATACAGGTGAGTTCCATCGTGTCATCCTCGCGAACGCGGGGACCCAGTCTAATCTCTTCTTTTAACAGCGTATTAACCAGATACGCAAGCATAATTCGGTATATTGCATGCGGGTGCTTTTGCCTGTTTTGCCTAACTGCGTGTAATTCAAGTCAATATCCAGCTAATCGCATTATGGTGCTAAGTGTTTCTACAGACGGCAATTATGCTATTTCAACTAATTCCAGCAAACAGGCTGTACTCTGGAATCTTAAGGATAAAACATATAAAGTTATTTCAAATGATGCCAATATTTATAGCGCTTACTTTATCAAAAACACAGAAAACTTTATGTATCAGGATGACAAAACAAATGAGGTGATTGTTGAAGATGTCGATGGAATTCTGATTAAGAAGCTGCACCCGGGATTTGCAACTTATGGCGAAGTTATGACATCTGACCTAAATATTTGGATTGGTTCTGATGATAATTACCAGACCACTAAAATAACCAATGTGATCAAACAGGTCATTTTATATTATTACTGCGGCCCTAACTATCATGACGCACCAGTCCCTCCAAAAAATGCGCCTTATACTTGCGGGGGAGTTGAGGGTACAGGCAAGCTGTTGAATTATACACTTTCATCAAATGATAAATACCTTGTAGGTTCAGGTTTTGGAGATGTTTTTACATGGAACACTTTAACGGGGGAACTTTTAAGTGATATGCAGCCGAGCAGCCCCCAAATATATTCTAGTGTTATTCCTGGTTCTGATAGCGTATTAAGTGGAGTTGGCAACTTTATATATCTTGGTAATTTCAATAGTAATAAGGCTATCATGATTCAATTGGGTGCCCCGAAGACCCCTGCGTTACAGCCTTATTTTGAAAATAATAATATTCAGGACTCATATATGGATGTTTTTGTTGTGGCTATAAAATACATAGACAATAATGATTTCTTTGTCTTTTCTAAGGGAGCTCCAGATTCATTTAATTATGGTATTTTGTATAACTTGGCGGATAAAAAAATTACTGATTCAAAGTGGTATCAATACAATCTTTTTCCTCGCAAATACATCCCCTTAATTAAAGATGCGGATAGCAATTTTAATTATGATCCAACATGGCCCATGACAACAGACTACGGGCGTGATGAAGCAATTGATACCAGTCCAAGTGCCCATATTTTAGTGATGGCAATGGATGGCGCGAATGGCATTCTGGTTTATCATTATGATCCTGTAACGCAAGTGCTGACAAATGTTTGGTCGCCTCAGGTTTCTTGGTGGCGGTTTTAGTGATGTTGACAAAACTAAAATAAAATGTATTATAGTGTTAAGTTAGTATTAAATAGATCAAGATATGCTAGTCTCAATTCCTCAAAGAAATAAAATTCCTGCAACAAAAATTTATGTTCAATGGTATAAGAAAGAGTCTGCGGCGTCTAGGGATGTTATGGTATTGATTCCTGGCGGCCCAGGGGGAAATCATTCTGTCTATGATAAGGTCATTGACACATTTCTTGAAGATGTCGATCTCTTGCTATTTGACCCTCGTGGCTGTGGGCTTAGCGATCCTTGCGATCCAAGCCTTGCTGGTGTGGACATTGAAATAGATGACCTATATGCAGTGATTAATCACTTTAAATTAGATAATCCTATTTTATTAGGCGGGTCTTACGGTTCAATTGTAGCGATGCATTATGCTGTCAAATATCACAACATCAAAAAGCTCATTCTCTTGGCTGGGGCTACAAGCCATGAAGTAATTGGCAAGGCGAAAAAGAATATTGAAAAAATTGGCACGGCAGAACAAGTAAGCTTGGTGGAAATGCTATTCAACGGAGAGCTTCAGACTCAAGATGCGTTCAAGGAATATTATAAGGTGATGGCGCCGCTGTATATACTGAAGCTTAGAGATGCAAAAGTTGCTGCTGAAGCTCCGCAGGCACCACCCACAACAAAAAAACCGATCCCTTATAATCTTGATTTTTTAAATATCGGGTTTAAGACATTTTTCAAAACATTTAATTTGCAACCGCATCTTCACAAAATCTCAACGCTAACGCTAATTATGTTTGGCGCGGATGATTGGATCAATGAGCCCAGTGAAGGCGAGATTATGCATAAAGAAATTCCAAGTAGTAAGCTGGTGGTTTTCAAAAACTGTGGCCACTTTATTTGGGAGGATGCTCCTGAGCCATTTTTTAATGAGTTCAAGAGTTTTGTAAAACAAAAGTAACTGGAGATATACGATGAAAAAAGTATCATTAGAAGTAGGGATAGACAGAATGTTTATGCCTGTTGTTAAAAAAGCATAATTTGAAGGGCTGCTTTATCGCAGCCCCTATTATCAACCATGAAATATCTTCATCTTAACAGCGCGTTATTTTTTATCATTTCTAATGGCAAGATTTATGCCTGGGACTATTTAAATCACAATCAATTTGAAATTGAGGAGCCTTATTTTAAAAGGCTGCTTGAAGTTTCTGAGGGAGTGTCGGTCAAGTCTTCAGCATTGGATCAAGAGCTTTTAGAGTCGCAACTTGTAAGCGCTGAGCCCTCCGTATTGCATTGGGGGTGGGATGATTTGTCAAAAATTTTTCACCATGGAACAAAAATTAAAGGTGAGGAAGGCCATGCTGATCCTGAGGCATTCATCAAAGATTACTATGCACTCTGTGAAGGTCTCGATGAAGCACCTGTTGATTCGCAAGTAGATATCCTTCTGCTCAAGCCCGAAAAATTTCTGACTATGGATCAATCTCTTTATGAAAGCCTAAATGAGAGAAAGACATCACGAGTTTTTGATGAAGCACGGCTTGATTTTCAAAGATTTAATGAGCTCCTATTTCTTGCTGGTGCTTATTTAGAAGACGATTTTGATGAATATAAAAAAATTGGGCTTGCTCGTGTTGGGCGAAGGAGAACCAGCCCTTCGGCAGGAGGTCTACAGTCAACGGAAATTTATATTGTCGCTAATAATATCGAAAATGTTGATAGAGGTCTCTATTATTACAATCCTGCAGTCCATGGCCTTAAAAAGATATCTGCCTTGCAAGAAAACAAAGATTTTCTTGCACCACTTTTATGTGGGCAATATTTTGCTGAAAACGCTGCATTAGGGGTTTTCTTTACACTGAGATTAGATCAGGCTTGGAAAAAATATCCGCACTCCAGAGCCTATCGAGCTGCGTTGCTGGATGTTGGGCATCTTTCGCAAACATTTCAGCTGGTGGGCACTGCCCTCTCTGTGAATACCTGGCTGACGGGCATTTTTGATGACTATGCCGTGGAAAAATTTCTGAAAATTAATGACGTTTCGGAGCAGCCCATTTTTTTCAATGCTTTTGGTTTCGGAAACAAGACAAGTATCGATATAATAACCTCTGAAAAATTATCACAGAGAAGCCATGAAGCATAAAAGCCCATTTTTATTCACAGAATTCCTTGCTATGTTTTATATGGCCTCAATGGCCTATAGTGCTTGCATGGGGGCAAAATTTATCGACACGCCCTTTGGCGTCATGTCGGGTGCTTCCTTGATTAGCCCTTTATGGTTTATCACAGGCGATATTGTTGCAGAAGTGTACGGCTTTAAACACGTCATGCGATTTTTCTGGAGTGTTGTGATTGTCCAGTTTGTATTTGCTATCATTGTCACGAGCATCATTCACTTTAAAGCGCTTACCCCTCAAATTGATGGTTCATATGATCTCATCTTTGGTCACATGATCAAAATGTCGTTATTTCAACTCATTGGTATTGTCATCGCTTGGCGGGTCAATGCTGTCCTTTTGACCAAGTGGAAAATCATTGTCAATGGTAAATATTTTTGGTTGCGAAGTATCGGGGCCTCTGGGATAGGCGAAATAATGTATTCATTGATAGCAGTGTCGTTGACTCTGTTGGGCAATACATCATCGCAGCACCTCATACAAATTGTTGCCTGGTCATGCGTCCTAAAATTGGGAATCACCATTATTTTGTCAGGCCCTGCAAACTTTGTCTGTTACCTTCTAAAGCGGGCTGAAGGGACTGATGTTTACGAAGCAGGTCATATGAATCCATTAATGAAAGTTAGCTGAGGAAAATTTAGATGAGCCTGCATCCCCAAAGAAGATTAACTGAAATCCTGATTGACCTATTCAAATTATACCGTGAAAATTCGCCCGACTTAAAATATCGCATTATTAAAAACCCTGATGCAGCAGATCCGCTGGTGCATTTTCAAGTTTCAGGTAAAAGCATCGTCCTAAAAGAGCTTCCTGAGAAAATCATGCACTCCAACCTGCTAATGGGTTTTTCTAAAGCGGATATTGCTATTCTGACTTACTTGGGTACTAAAACAGAGATTGAAAATCAGCAGTTTTCAGCCAGACCCAAGTTGTTAGCGCGCATCTCTCAGCAATTATTTGGCAAAGGCGGTAACACCAAATTTTTACTGAAAATGCCAGAGCAGGATCAGTTGGTGGAGGCTGTTCCTGAAGAAGTCATGATGAATGATGAGGCGTTGGATATGTTATCCAGTAAAGATGCTGCGATGCTCGGTTATGCTGCCGCAGAAAATCGTTTAATGTCCATTCGCGAACATATTGCGCAGGCACCTACTTGCAGCATTGTTGAGCATGACTTGATTTCAAATCGGGTGACCTATATTGATGAAGAGCGTGGCGCTACGCACACACTACCTTTGAGCGATATTTTTGATAATAAAAAACTGCTGGCTTTTTTTAGGAAACTAGACCAACAACTGATAAGTTTTGCGGCTGGCGAAGCCTATCAGCAACGTATCGCAAAAAGTGCGCCTACATTTACTATTGTCAGTCAATCAAAAGATATCGTTGAATATATTGATACAGATGGCGTTGAGTATGCGATGCCCATTCTGGAGTTGGCGTTTAATCGCGAGCTTCTAGAACAATTTAGTCTTGAGGCGCGTGAAAAAATTGTTTTTGCTGCAGGGGAGTTGCACGAACAGCGGCTCCACCCTAGAAAATCTGTCACATTAACCTTAAAATCTTATCATAGCGATATGACTCAGTTTTCTGATTTGGATGGCTGTATCAAAAGTATGTCTTTTCAGGAGCTGGCTTTTAAGTCTGAACTTCTAGAACAATTTAGCCAGAAAGACCGTGACATGATTCGCTTTGCGGCAGGGGAGTTTTCAGCAGAAACGAGGCGTAAGTCATGCCTGGCATCTTAATCACTGGGTGCAGCCAAGGTTTAGGCCATGCATTAAGTATTGTTTTTTCAGAGAAAGGGTTCGAGGTTTACGCGGTTGGGCGCAATCAGAAATTATTGACAGATCTTGGGCGCTTATCTTCTAATATTCACCCTATTGTTGCAGATATTGCAACAGAAGCGGGCAGGGATTTTATTGCTAAGGAAGTGTGCATTCAGGGGCCTTTTTTTATTATTCATAATGCTGCAATTGCAGTTCCCTGCACCTTTGAACCCCTTTCTGAAGAACTGTTGCGTGCACACTTTGAGACTAATTTTTTTGCGCCGTTTTTAATTACGCAAATGCTTTTGCCGAAACTCCTTCCAGGAACAAAAATTTTGCATATTTCATCTGGAGCTGCCAACTTGGCATTACCTGGGTTAATGCCGTATTGCCTGAGTAAAGGTGCTTTGGATCATCTAACCGCTTGTTTAAACGCAGAGTTACAGGCAAGGCAAATTTATTGTGCCAATTTATACCCGGGATTAGTGGATACCCCTATGGAAGAAACTTTTCGACAAAGCTCCATTGATTCACTGCCGGGGAAAGAGTTTTACGTCCAAGCCCATCGTGAAAATAAATTGGCGCCGCCAGATCAAGTGGCGGCGTTCATTGTTTCTATTATGCTGGAAATAAATGGTCCAGATTTTGCGGCTACTCCATGGACATTTTCATAAAATATTCACGAAAAAAATCTATGGAAGATACTCCATATTCGTAATTTTTTTCATTAATACTGACTGTGAGACTAGCAGTGTCCTTTTGGCAATAGGGCAATCGCCATGGCCATCTGAATAATCGAGAACTCTCTTTAGAAATAAAAAGTCGTCTTGCATATCCATGAGAAAAATTCACCGGCAGGAATATTGACTCATTGCCCTTTAATTCAAAATATGACGCCTTGAAGCCATGATTTCTAGCAATAAGCATGATGATTGGATTGTCACACTCTAGGGCGCCTCTAATTATTGGATAAATTA
>CAXNIG010000017.1:0-8756 GCA_964202445.1 Pseudomonadota bacterium | reverse complement strand
TCCAGCAAAATAATCTACACAAAAAACCTTTACATCCGACCCAAAACTCTGGTAGAATCGCCGAGCTCTCCTTGCCTCAGCTCTTTTTAGAGTCGTCAAGAAGGCTTAAATAACCATTTAATCCATAAGGAGTTAATATGAAACACTACGAGCTGGTCTTGATGCTGCATCCTGACCAAAGCGAACAAGCCTCTGCCATTGTCGGGCGCTATATCGACATGATTAAAGCCAAAGGTGGCATTATTCATCGCCAAGAAGACTGGGGCCGCAAATCCCTCGCCTACCCCATTAACAAATTGCACAAAGCACACTATGCTCTGCTCAATATCGAATTTAGCCCCGCTGATTTGAAAGAATTAACCGACGGGCTCCGCTTTAACGATTTTGTGCTGCGCTATCTCATCACCAATATGGATGAAGCGGTGACAACCCCTTCCGTGATGATGGAACCCCGCAAAGTCAACGAACATCAAGATAACTAGGAGAATAGAATGAGTGGACGTAGAAAAGCCTGTCGTTTTTCCTCTGAAAACGGCTTGAAAATTGATTACAAAGACATCCCTTTGTTAAAAGAATACATCGCTGAAAATGGCAAGATTGTTCCCAGCCGCATTACCGGCACTGCCGCAAAATATCAGCGCAAACTGGCTGCTGCCATTAAAGTAGCACGCTTTTTGGCATTATTGCCCTATTGCGATCGTCATAAATAAAAGGAACCTATCATGCAAGTTATTTTACGCGAAAAAATTAGAAAACTCGGCAGCCTAGGCGAACTCGTAAACGTCAAACCAGGCTATGCACGTAATTTCCTGATCCCTGGCAAAAAAGCGATGATGGCAACCAAAGCCAATCTAGAACGCTTTGAAGCGGACAGAGCCGAGCTAGAAAGCATCGCTCAAGCCGCTCTAGCCAGTGCACAAGCACGTGCAGATAAACTCAGTGCCCTAGTCATCAACTTAAGCGCGAGCGCAGGCGAAGGAGGCAAACTATTTGGCTCTATCGGCACCCGCGATCTTGCAGAGGCGATTACCAAAGCAGGGGTAGAAATCCATAAGCACGAAATCAGAATGCCCAATGGCGTTATTCGTCAAACTGGTGAGTATGAAATCAGCCTGCATTTGCATACTGATATCGACACTCCGATCAAAGTGACCATTAGCGCTGAATAAGCAAAAATAGTCAAACCAAAAGACCCAGATGGACAGTAATCATCTGGGTCTTTTTTTATTTCAAGTTTTGCAATCTCTTAAAAAAAAATAAGGTTATGATAGGATGGTTTTTCTTATTCTTTTATCACCTATCACAACCCTTCTCGCTAGGAGAAAAATGGAGACAGCCTTGTCTCCGATGTTCAGTATAGCCCACCCCTCTCAAGAAAATAAAGTGCCTGCTCCTGCTTTTTGTTACATAAACAGGCACGCCCCCATCAATTGAACAAATATGCCACAGCAATGCCTGCTCACGCAGAGCTTATGGCGCCGCCACACTTGATTATCATAAAATCACAAGATTTAGGGATCAAATAATCTTCGCACTACAAGACATGGCCATTATTATTTTTGAAACAATCTATTTATTTCTACAAAAACCCACAATTAATTTGAAAAAAACGAAAGCAAGACCTGGAAATAACACTGACACAAATTCTATCTTTTTAAATTTTGTACTTGTTTTGAAGGGCCAAAGCGCACATTTACAAACAAACGCCTGCCTTGACCCATTCGGGCCCAAAAGGCGCTACAAACTTATAAGTCTGGCCTTCCCAAGCAAAAATCACTTGATAGGCATGCAGGAACATCCGCGATAATCCTGTTTTGTGGGCAAACTCACGGTTAAATTTAAAATCGCCGTATTTATCATCTCCAACAATCGGATGTTGTGCCGCCTGACAGTGAATGCGAATCTGATGCTGACGCCCCGTATGCAATAAAGCAGAGACATAGGTATAACGCTCCATCTTTTGCAAAATCTGGAAAGTGGTGAGCGAAGGCTTTCCTTCAACAGGCAGCTCAATGCGATTGAGATTCCGCGGCCACTCCCCTTTGACGAGCATATGATAAGTTTTTTTAAAATCTCGATCCCTTAATAAAGCATGCAAGCCTTTTAAAACACTGGGTCGCTTAGCAATGAGCAAACACCCTGAAGTCTCTTTATCAATGCGATGCGCCAACTCAATAAACTTAAGATCAGCCCGATCAATCCGCAAGGCTTCAATCAAACCCACACGCGTATCACTTCCAGCATGCACAGAGACACCCGAGGGCTTATTAATCACCATAAAGTCATCATTTTCAAACAGGACACAGGTTTTAACCCAAATCTGTTGGTCGCTATTTAATTGGGTAATAGGCTTAGAGACCAACTCCTCCTGCACCAACGGCGGGATACGAATTTGATCATTCAAAATTAAACGATAGTCCGCATCAACCCGCTTTTTATTAACGCGCACCTCGCCTTTTCGCAAGAGGCGATAAATGCGGGTTTTGGGCACATTTTTTAATAAGCGAAACAGGCAGTTATCTAGGCGTTGCCCCTCATCACGCTCCGTGACTAAGTGAAACTGCACCGCTGTTTTGATGGGTCTATTTTCAGGCGTATTCATTTATAAAACCTCAGTAAAATCGCAGATAAGGCGGTCGCGACGGCCGCAAGCATGATGGGCACTAAAGGTGAAATATGCAACAGCATCCCCAAAAATAAAGCCAAAATACCCCAAGTTAAACCAAACACAGCCCCTGCTCCACCCATTACCCGCCCTTGTTCATCGGGGTTCACTGCATTCGAAAACAACGCCATCAAACAGGTATATACCAAGCAATCTGAAGCGGCTAGAAAAAACCCCGATACCCACTGCAAGGGCAAAGTATGACCAAAAAAAGTGAGAAGTGAAAAAATCACCATGCTCACCAAGCCAAATAAAGTCAAACGCCTGAGTTGAAATCGCTTTAATAAAAAGGGCTGCAACCACAAAGTCATTGCCAAGAAACTAAAGCCAATCACTGCATAAAAAATACTGACTTGCATCGGGTTTTGCGCAAAATGACTACTCAACAATACCGGAATGCTCTGCACATAGCTGCCCCAGCCTATCTGCATGAAAAAAAAGATCGCAGTCAAAAAGGCAACACGCTGATCTAAAAACACAAACTTGCAGGTTGTAATCACTGAGAGCAGGCGAATCGGCCGGATAGACCGTGTCACATTACTGTCTTTCAACAACAGTAAAATCGAAAGCGTATTCACACTCGCAATGGCTGCTGCACTTAAAAAAGTCCACTCCGAACCATGCTGCTCCCCAGCCATATGATAGGCGGCCGCGCTCACCAGCGGCCCAAACACAAAACCAATCGAAGCGGCCAGAACCACCCAACCTAAATTGCGCGCCCGCACAGACTCAGGGCTGATATCAATCACAATGGCCTGCGCCAAAGGAAATGAGCTAGAAAAAAAGCCATTCAATAAACGACTTGCCAAAAATAAACCCGGGCTCCCAGCAAGCAAACTCAAATAAGAGCAGACATAGCTCACAGCGACCATCCCAATGGAGCCACCCAGAACCCAACGCCGGCCATATCGATCAGACAGCTCTCCCAAAAAAGGGGAGCCAAAAAAAATTCCACCCGCCCACAGTGCCAGCGAGAATCCATACAAAAACTCGCGCATCTCTGGCGAAACCTGGCCATGCAAGATCGGGGAATGCGTATTTAAGAATAAGTCAGGCATCAAAGGAAAAATCAATCCCAGGCCCATGGTATCCAAAACAATTGCAATCAACACGACCACAATAATAAGACTATTTTTTTTCATTCCAACCCGTAAAACACACTTTGCAAAAAATTTAAAATCAGCATAAAATCATGGCACACAGTATAACAGCAAGGGTCATCTCATGTACAGCTTAATTTTGTTGGCGTATCTCTTGGGCTCGATAAATAGCGCAATAATCATCTGCAAATGTGCAGGCTTACCCTCTCCACGCAGCGTAGGCTCAGGCAACCCAGGCGCTACCAACGTTTTACGCTTAGGCAGTAAAAAAGCCGCTTTCTGCACTTTGCTTGCAGATGTCCTCAAAGGCGTCTTACCTGTTTTGCTCGGCCACGCCCTGCACTTTCAAGCAAATGCCTTGTGCTGGATTGCCTTAGGGGCCATTTTAGGCCATATCTACCCGCTCTATTTTGGCTTTAAAGGAGGAAAAGGCGTCGCCACCGCGATGGGCTGTGCCTTTGCCATCAATCTTTGGCTCGGGATCAGCGTCGGCGCTCTCTGGCTAATCAGCGCCAAAATCAGCCGCTATTCCTCACTATCGTCCATGATCTCGATCAGCTGCATGCCATTTATTGCCCTGCCCCTTCTAGGCACGCGAAGCTTTGCACCCTTGCTGTTCATCGCCCTGCTTATTATATTCCGCCATCGCAGCAATATTCAAAAACTCAAGACCGGCCAGGAATCAAAAATAGGACAGAAAAATAAAAAATAATTTCTAACAAATACTTGCAATCAGGGGATATGAGCCCAGCACTTTAAGCTGAGCAAAGCGCTGCAATTCTAGCAATGCCGCCTGCAAGTTTGCATCATCCTCATGACCGGCGACTTCTAAATAGAAAATGTAATTCCAGGCTTCTTTTTTAGTGGGACGCAAAACCGGCATGCTGATATTAATATGATGCCGATGAAATGGCTCAAACAAACGGAACAGCGCCCCCGACTCATTGGGAATATTCGTGATGAGCAAAGAGGTTTTATCATGCCCCGTTTTCTGAATTTTGGTTTTGCCCAAAATCATAAACCGCGCGCCCTGCAATACCACCTCACCCACAACGCGTAATGCACACGCAATCAAAGCCTCCAAGCTCGGGGCTACCACACCCTGATCCAAATACTCAAAAGGCAGCAGGGCAAACTCCACTTGATCCGCCTCAACCGCATCACACAGAGCAGGAGCGGCCTCCTTGGCAATCGCTTCCACTTCTAAGCCAAAATGAGCCCGCAAAGCCCTGTAGGACTCACCCTCCTCCGAACCAAGATACCCAATTCTTAGGGGGTGTTGCAAGGCGCGGGAGCTTGCAATAATCGCCTGAAAAATATTTTTGACATGCTGATCATGCAAGGGGCCTTGATTTTTTTTGATTAAATCAGCGATCATGCTGTGTTCACGTTCGGGACGATAATAGTCTGCCGGAATCACTCCCGCCTTCTGCTTTGCTGCACGCACTTCACAAGCCAGATGAGCACGACGATTCAGCAAATCTAATAAAGCCTCATCTATTTGATCGATCTCAACTCGGATGTCTGGTAATTCACGCGTCATGGCCGCAGTCCTCCAAAAAAACGCCCCACCGCAGCAGGGGACTCACTCACGCAGAGTTCAATCGCTTTACTACACATAATCGCAATTTCTGCTTTGCCTCGCAGCATATCAACATCCGCCTTGCATTTCAAGCCAAAACCCACGCCCAAGGGCAAGGCAATCTGTTGTTTTACCCCTTGGATATAGGCATAAAACTCTGGAGTAAAGGTGGTTTTTAGGCCGGTCACACCGGGCCTTGCAACCGCATAAATCATGCCATCTGATACTTTTGCAATCTGCTGCAAACGCGCCTCTGTCGTATCGGGCGTCACCAAAAAGATAGGCGCAATCTGATGCCGGCGACAGGCTTCAATATACTCCTCTGCCACTTCAGGGGGGATATCCGGCGTAATGATCCCCTTTACTTTAGCTTGAGCAGCCTCGGAGACAAATTGTTCAACCCCTCGTTGAAACACAATATTATAATAGGTCATGATGATAAAAATCGTATTGGGATGGCGCGCTGTCACCGTCCTCGCAAATTCAAAGCAAGTATCAATCGACGTCCCCTGCCGCACTGCAGCTTGATTTGCTTTTAACAAAACCGGGCCATCTGCAATCGGTTCCGAGCAAGGAAACTGCAACTCAATCATTTCCACCTGACCCTCCGTGACCAGCGCATCAACCAGTGCAGCGCTTGTCTCCAACGATGGGTAACCGATCACCGTGTGCGACATGATCAGAATATCCTGATGCTTTCGTTTTTCTTGAATCAAATCCTGTAAATTACTGTCCATGATACTGCTCTGCTTTTGATTGAATAAACTGTTTCCATTCTGCATCATTCAAGGCCTCCGCGATATTAAAGATATCCTTATCACCGCGCCCGGATTGATTAATCAGCACAATATCCTCTTTGGAATACCGCCCCACTTCTTTAAACGCACCGGCAAATCCGTGCGATGATTCCAATGCGGGAATAATTCCCTCCTCTTTCATGCACAACAACAAGGCCTCTGAAGCCTCTTGATCCGTAGCTGCCACCATGCGCACACGTTTTTGCTCAAACAAATCAGCCAAGATAGGCGACACCCCAATATAATCAAGGCCCGCTGCAATAGAGTGTGTCTCACGCATTTGCCCATCTGTATTTTGCAAAAAAAACGTTTTATAACCCTGAGCAATGCCCACCGAGCCATCTTGCGAAGCCAGGCGTGCGGCGTGTTCGCCGGTTTCGACCCCCTTGCCACCGGCTTCAACGCCAATCAATTGAACGGCCGCATCTTCAATAAATGCACCAAAGCAGCCCATCGCATTCGAGCCCCCACCCACACAAGCATAAATCGCAGTAGGCAAGCGCCCCACTCTGTCCAGCATTTGCGCCCGGGCTTCAATGCCAATAATCGATTGAAACCAGGCCACAATCTCAGGAAAAGGATGCGGCCCACACGCCGTGCCCAACACATAATGGGTATGATCAGCCGATCCAATCCAATCCCCAAGCGCTGCATTAACCGCATCTTTCAAGGTTTTATCACCCGAGGTAACCGGCACCACTGTCGCACCAAACTGACGCATCCAAAACACATTGGGATACTGACGTTGCATATCAATCTCTCCCATATAAATCGTGCATTCCAGCCCCAGTTTTGCAGCCACCGAAGCCGTGGCCACACCGTGCTGTCCCGCACCTGTTTCGGCAATAATGCGCCGCTTACCCATTTTTTTAGCCAGCAGCGCCTGACCCAAGGCATTATTAAACTTATGCGCACCCGTATGATTAAAGTCCTCCCGCTTAATATAAATCTGCGGCCCATCAAAACGCCGAGTCAAATTCTCCGCAAACATCAAAGGCGTAGGCCGCCCAGAAATCTGCTGCAATAAAGCAGTAAACTCCTGCCAAAACAAAGGATCTGCACGCGCAGCAGTATAAGCCGCCACTAGATCCTGCATCACATTATGCAAAATCTCCGGAATAAAACACCCCCCAAACCGCCCATAATAACCCGCTGTAGCCCGCACTGCTTTCTCCTGCAACATTCCATCTTGCAATGGTATAGCATTACAAGCTAAAATGCAAGCTTCTTTTGCACTCATCCCAGGACTGTCCCATTAAAAATAATAGCTCTCAAAAATCAAAACAACCCGCCGTCCTGTCATTTTTTGCAACGCAAAAAAGCGGCAGGATCCAGCGTAAATAGCCCCAACAAAACCGAGGATTTGAATTTTAAAATTACTTTTAAAATCAATATTTAAGCCAATCCTGATGAATGCTGCGCATTATCAGGGCGACGGATTTGGGCTGGCGAGTTAAAAGTCAAAAACTTTATTTGCGATAATGCAATAGAACCCTTGCAAGAACGCTATCAGGATAGCAAAGCGGAAAGAATTGAGGAAAAAAAAGAACAAATGCAAACAAAGGAAGAAAAAGATATGGCTTGGGAATATGCGATCTCCCAACTGTTTTCTTTAATTCAACCAGGAATACAAGAACAAAATAAAAAATTAAAGACTGACGCTATTAAAGGTAAGAAACTACAGCAGTTTAACACTTTGATTTTTGACTCCCTAGGTATGACAAATACAAAAGAAATGACACAAAGCCATAAGTTATCTGACAAGCAGAAAACAACCCTTCTCTTTGATATATTTACAAGAAATAACAAAACCAAGGCTAGTACTAACATTATTAAAATAGCAAAACAAAGAGTCCAGAGAACGGAGAAAGCGGCATCATTATTAGGAGAAATATTTAGAAAAATAAATATTCACAAAGAGATGCAGCCTATTCAGAATGAATATGTGAATTTTTTATGCACGATTATAAATAATTTTATCCAAGAGAATCAACTTCCACAAGAGCAAACAGGCAGCCCCGAATACCTCGGCACCGCTTTGGAATACTTTAAAGACAACGCCTATAATGAACTTGAAATCTTCAAAGCCGAGTTAGATCCGTATGCAGAAACTGGAGCCGGTGCAAGAGCAGTGGTAGACATGCCCCCAGCAGCATCTCAGCCATTACACAGGGACTCTACAGAACTAAATACACATTGTGATTGATGATCAAGGCCGAGCTCGGCTTATTGATTGTGAAGGAACCCGTAAAATAGGCGCATGCTTACCAGCAACGACCCAAGCCTTTGTCTTGCGCGATGCCGCTGAAGAAATTACCACCCACTGCAGCCTAGAAAATGACTTAAGATGCATCGCTTTTGTCATGGCTCAGATGGTATTATTTGGCTACTTTTCTATACATAAAGAATATGATGCCATCTCTAAAATTCCAGAAGAAAAATATCTAGAGTCTTATCGACCTTTTATCCTAAGAACGGCATTTGCCAGAATTTAAAATATGCGATAATGGCTAGCAATGAGCAAAACAAAGGGATTGCATGGGCAAGAAGCGCAAACGGAACAGTCACCCAAAAGGTGAGCCTGAAAAATCAATATTTGAACTGAGTGAAAT
>CAXNIG010000016.1:0-8865 GCA_964202445.1 Pseudomonadota bacterium | reverse complement strand
GGCACTCCTGCAGACGCTGCTGTTCTTTTTCAACAACTGCAGCCGGTGCTTTATCGACAAACGCTGCATTGCTGAGCTTGTGACTGATGCGAGCGATTTCTTCATCCAACTTGAGCAGCTCTTTTTGAATCCGCTGATGTTCTTGAGCTAAATCAACCACATCTCCTAGATATAAATTTTGATATATGCTTAAACGCTGTGAAGTTGCAGCATACTCAGTCTGCATCGTTGCGCATCGATCTATTTTAGCAAACGCACTCAGATATACCATAAAGCTTTCTGGAGCAAAATCTAATTGACCCTCAAAATATAAAGGCAGCACTTTGCCAGGATGCACCGCGCGCTCAGAGCGAATGGTCCGAATTTGCGTGACCAACTCCATCAACCAAGGCGTAAAATTCCAAGAACTGGCCTCAATATGCATCAAACTTGGATACGGCTGATGAATTAAATATTCGGCCTGAATCCCCAAAGGCTGTTTAATTGTTTGCCAAATTTCTTCAGTGATAAAGGGAATAATCGGATGCAAAAGACGCAAAATTTTCTCCAGCATTGCCAGCAAACTATAACGTGCATGGGCTTTTTCCATTTCTGTGAAAGCAGCATCATTCAAAATGATTTTGCAAAATTCGAGATACCAGTCACAGTAATCATTCCAAAAAAACTCATACAAAGTCTGAGCCATCAAGTCAAAACGGTACGCCTCCACCGCTTCCTGCACACTTGCAATCACCTGACTTAAACGCGACTCAAAATACTGATGGATATTTTCCGTTGTACTCAACCCACCTCGTATGCCTTGCATCACCTCACCTTGATCCATCATCGGCGTTAACAGCTCATTCTCACCGATATTCATCAAAACAAAACGGGTCGCATTCCAAAGTTTATTACAAAAATTACGGTAACCTTCCAGGCGCTTGATATCAAAATTAATATCGCGTGACAGCGAAGCAATCGAGGCAAATGTCAGTCGCAATGCATCTGTACCATACGCTTGAATACCTTGCGGAAACTGCTTTTCTGTGGCTTTAATCGCCCGCTCTTTCAAGCTCTCCTGCATCATGGAGGCGGTACGCTTCTGCACCAAATCGTGCAAAGAAATTCCATCAATCAGATCCACCGGATCCAAAACATTGCCCTTGGTTTTTGACATTTTCTGGCCTTCAGAATCACGAATCAGCCCATGAATATAAATCGTTTTAAACGGCACCTGCTTCGTAAAATATAGACCAAACATCATCATCCGCGCGACCCAAAAGAAAATAATATCAAAGCCCGTCACTAAAACAGAGGTGGGATAAAAGCGCGCCAGATCGGGTGTTTTCTCAGGCCAACCTAAAGTTGAAAATGGCCACAGTGCCGCAGAAAACCACGTATCCAACACATCCTCTTCCTGGCGCAACGTGAGGGCATCGGCCAAATGATGCTGCGCACGCACAGCAGCCTCATTCTCACCCACATAAATATTACCCGCCTCATCATACCAAGCAGGAATCCGATGGCCCCACCAAAGTTGTCGCGAGACACACCAGTCCTGAATATTCTCCAGCCAACGAAAATACGTATTCTGCCAATCTTCAGGCACAAACTTGACTTCACCCGTCTGCACAACTTTCAGGGCATCTTTAGCCATAGCATCCATTTTGACATACCACTGATTGGTTAGCATCGGCTCTAAAATATGATTGCCACGATCATTGCGCGGGACATTTAAAGTATGCGGTTTTTTCTCAATCAACAGCCCCAAAGCATCCAAATCTTTTAAAATTTGCTTACGTGCCGCAAAACGATCCAACCCACGATAAGCTTGAGGAACAGTATCATTCAACGTTCCATCCGGATTAAAAATATTCAGCATGGGCAAATCGTGACGCTTCCCTACTTCATAATCATTAAAATCATGAGCAGGCGTAATTTTAACGCACCCTGTTCCAAACGCTTGATCAACATAATCATCTGCAATAATGGGAACCTGCCGCTGACACAGTGGCAAATCAATCATTTGACCCAGCAGGTGCTGATAACGACTATCCTCTGGGTGAATCGCCACCGCAGCATCACCCAACAAGGTTTCCGGACGCGTCGTCGCAATCACCAGTTTACCCCCTGCATAAGGATAGGCAATATGATACATAAAGCCTTGTTCTTCAGAATGCACGACCTCTAAATCCGATACCGCTGTTTTAAAATGCGGATCCCAATTCACCAAACGCTTACCACGATAAATCAGCCCCTCAGCATGTAATTTCACAAAAGCAGTGCGCACCGCTTTAGACAAGCCTTCATCCATCGTAAACCGCGAACGTGACCATTCAGGCGAAACCCCCAAACGCTGCATTTGCTTTAAAATTGCATCTCCCGAAGCATCCTTCCATTCCCACACTTTTTTCACAAATGTATCCCGCCCTAAATCATAGCGGGTTTTTCCCTGCTGGTGCAGTTGATTTTCCACCACCATTTGCGTCGCAATTCCCGCATGATCGGTGCCCACCTGCCATAAAGTAGGATGCCCCTGCATACGCTGATAGCGAATCAAAATATCGATCAAAGTCTGCTGAAACGCGTGCCCCATATGCAAACTTCCGGTCACATTAGGTGGCGGCAGCATGATGCAATAGGCCGGTTTATCCTGATTTTGTCCTGTTTTAAAGGCATCACTATTTTGCCAAGCCGCATACACCCGCGTTTCGATATCCTGTGGCAGATACGTTTTATCCATGTAAAAATCTTGATTGATGGCCGAGGGCTTATTATCCTGAATTTAAGCTTCGGATGCAAATTACTTTATGTCGCCACGAGGGCAAACCCATCTAAATTAGGGCGAGTCGTCCTGTGATTCCCGTAGGGAAGCCACAGGAGTCGAGCTACGCACAGCTGATCAGGACGACGAAACACTTTGATTTTACTTGTTCAAAAATTTAGATACGAATTCCAAAGCCTGGCACCGCCGTATGACTGATCCCAATATTAGAGAGTTTTACCTGCTGTAGTAACACCAGCTGAAGGGCTAGAAGAACCCCCACCCCAGGGCAATCCAACCGTAGCATATGATCCTCCGCCCGCACCTGGATGTGTTTTGCTTCCATCAGCAATAGGGGGTTCTGCTCCTGAGAAAAACGCCTCCTGTATTGCAGTGAAGATCTCATTTTTAAGCTTTCGGCATTTGCCTGGTTCGCTCTTTTTCCATGTATCAAGATCTCCATGTTCTAAAATGTCTTTATTAAAAATTTCTTCAACCTTAGATTGCATCTTACCGATGATCTTGCGAGTTGCCTGATCTTCTATTATCTTGCGGTGTATGTCCTCCAGGTCTTTTTTCGAATATTTAACATCCAGCATTTCTTGTTGGAAAAATTTCACCGTCACAGTGGCTAGATGACCTGCGGAACCTCTTATGTTCCTTTTTCTAACCAAACACGATAAAGAACCAGGGTCTGGGTTCCAGGTTATTGTGATTCCAAAAGGACGTCGGGCAGCAACTTCTTTTTTATTCAGCGACTCTATTGCGGCTCTAGCGGAATCTGCCATTAAAGCATCTGGTTCTTTTTGAACTTCCATTATTGGCTCAAGCGCTTTTGGTGTAGCATCTAATTCAGCTGGCTTTGCTCTTTTTCTGGCACCTGTAGACACGCTGCCATCAAAATCAATAGTTTTTGGTTCTGCGTCTTTAGGTAATATGACTCCAAAAGAAGCCATCAAAAACCCCTTTATCCTGTATATTAGAAAAACCATAGACATGGATGTCCTTATAAAAGCAGACATTAATTTCAAATTCCTCTCAATAGCCTTTAACTTAAATCAAGCACCAACAATGGAGGAAGGTCAATTTCTTGTGAAGTACATTTTACCCTGGTTTAATTTAAACACATTTGCTCCCCCAGACAGGGACCCACTCAATAAAGAGTGGCTCTCAATGTATCTCGCATACACTTGTGAACACGCCCAAATTCTTTTTGCTGATCCTGTATCCAACGACTTATTAAAAGAACTTGCTCCAAAAATTAACTGGAACCCAATCTATGTAACACATATGTTTGCAGATGCTTTCAGGAAAAAAGATCGACTTTATTTTAATGATCTTTGCCGCAATTTTAATTTATTTAATTATCTTCCCGCCGTCATTGAAAAGCTAGAAAGCATTGTCATTGTCATGGCCTGGGCAAAAATTTTCTTTTCAAAAATTTTAGCCATCGCATTAGACGTTTATCTACCAGGAGTACCCACTGTACGCCCTATAGATAAAAGCTTTGCTGGTGTTCGCGCTGGCGCTGGCGCTGCAGGACTTTCCCTTGGCAGAACAATCCCATTCGCTGCACGCGTTAAGGACATGATGCTCAAGGAGCCGAAAAGAGCCAATGACAAACCAGCAATTTGATGCTACACTTGCAAAAATTTTTCTTGCGAGAGGATAAATCACATGGAGTATGAACTCAATGACCAGGATCGCGCAGACCTAGTCAAGCATTTTATTAAAAAGTATAGCCCTCTGTTTGTGACGGCTTTGGTGGCGATTGCCATTGCTTTTGGGGTGTATAATATGATTCAAAAACATAACACTACTGTCAATCAGAATGCTTCTTTAGCTTATACTGCGATGCTGACTAGTATTCAGAATGGGGCCAATGCATCTACTATTACGACTGAGAGTCAAAGCATTATTAAACAATATAATGGGACCGTGTATGCTTCTATGGCAGCGCTGAACCTTGCTAATATTGCGGTTCAGCAAAATCAGCTGTCGCAGGCTGAAACGATTTTGCAAGAAACACTGAGCCACAATAGCCACAATAACTTAACACCGATTATTACTTTACGTTTGGCTCGTGTGCTGTTGGCGGATAACAATCCCAAAATGGCGATTCGTTTTTTAAAAAATCCACCTGCTGGCTTTACTGGAGCTTATGCCCTACTGACTGGAGAGGCCTATTTGCAACAGAGCGACCTGGCTTTGGCAAAACAAAATTTCACAACAGCGATCAGTGAATCTAAAAATGACCCCATCGTTACTCAAATGGCGACCGAACGATTAAACAGCTTAGGAGCTAGCTCATGATTTCATACTCATCCAAATTAAGGAAAATATTGGACTGGGTCCCCGTGCTCGCGAGGATGACACGACGCCCTAAACTTGCAAACTTAGGCATTGCAGCCACTGTATTGGGTGCTTTTTTGCTGACTGCCTGCACCAAAGATAATACGCCTCCCCCTACTCCGCTATCCACGATTGTTCCTCATGCCATTCAAATTTCAACCCTATGGTCACGACAACCTACTGTCGGCACAGATGGCGAATATTTTAAATTGGGTTCGGCCTTATACAATAATATGCTCGTGACCTCCGGCTACCACGGCAAAGTGGCCCTGATCAATCCCAGCAATGGCAACCTCATTTGGGAAACGCGCCTACCTGGCCATACCAGCGCTATCCCCGCTTTAAATGCGGACACTATTTTTATTGGCACCACAGATGGCACGCTGTATGCGCTCAGCACCCAAACTGGCAAAATTCAATGGCAAGTGGCCCTGCCTAGCTTGATTCTAGGGGCGCCTGCAGCAGTGAGTGATGCCGTGGTGATTCAAGCTCACAATTCCACAATCGAGGCCTTTGCCAGTGATACCGGCAAAATGCTGTGGTCCAGTGATAATACCTCACCTAATTTAAGCTTGTATGGCAATAGCAGTCCGCTGATTTTGAATGGCACGGTTTATGTGGGCTTTGATAATGGCCAGATGGGCGCTTACGACTTATATCAAGGCACCGAAACCTGGCAAGTTCCCGTGGCCATTCCAAGTAGCCCCGATGCCGTGGATAATTTGGTAGATTTAGATGGCACCCCTGCCAGCGATAATGGCGCTATTTTTGCCACCTCATATCATGGCAGCCTCACTGCTTTGAATATGCAAAATGGTCAGGTCGTTTGGCAAAAAACACTTTCCTCTTTTGAAGCTCCCGCCATTGCGAATAACAAAATCTTTGTTACTGACGAAACAGGCATTGTGTATGCTGTAGATGAAAGTACAGGGCAAATTCTCTGGCAACAAAAAGCACTGCAATATCGCTTTGTCAGCGCTCCTGTCATCATGAATAATACGGTGATTGTTGGGGATTATGCAGGTTATGTGCATTTTTTAGCAATGAATGATGGCCATGAACTCGCGCGCATCAATGTCTCCAGCAAAGGCATTCGCGCTGCACCCATCGTTTACAATAACAATACTTTGATTGTTTCCAGTAATGATGGTCGGGTCACTGCCTTACAAATTAAAGGAAGCCAATGATTCCCACTCTTGCCATTATCGGCCGCCCCAATGTAGGCAAGTCCTCACTGTTTAATGTATTAACGCGCAGCCGTCAAGCTTTGGTGGCAGATGAACCAGGCGTGACCCGTGATCGCCAATACGGTGAAGTTAAAATTGGCGACACCCCTTTTATTATTATTGATACTGGCGGCATGGTGACCGAAGCAGATGGCATTGCGCATTTTATTGTTGAAGCCGCTAAAACAGCAATTCAAGAAGCGGATATTCTTTTATTTGTAGTAGACGCCAAAGCAGGCATTACCGCTGAAGACCTTGCCATTACCGCTATGCTGCGCAGAACGGCCAAGCCCATTATTTTGATTGCAAACAAAGTAGATAGTGTCAACGAAAATACCGCACTCGCTGAGTTTTATGAATTAGGCTTGGGTGACCCGATTGGGGTGTCAGCCACCCATAAAAAATACCTCCAGGCCATGCTGCACAAAGCAGAAGCGCTAATGGGTGATCTGCATATCGAGAATACCGAGCATCCTGAAGAAATCCGCGGCATCAAAATGGCCCTGGTCGGCCGCCCCAATGTTGGCAAATCGACTTTGACTAATCGTATGTTAGGCGAAGAGCGCGTGATTGTCTGTGATATGCCCGGCACGACACGAGATAGCGTTTATATTCCCTTCACCCATCACAATGACGAATTTACTTTGATTGACACCGCAGGGGTCAGACGACGTGGGCGAATCAACCTGACCGTTGAAAAATTTTCTGTCATCAAAACGCTACAAGCCATTGCAGATGCGAATGTGGTGATTTTTCTGGTGGATGCGCAGGAAGGCCTGACCGATCAAGACTTACATTTGCTTGACTTTGTGATCTCCAGCGGCCGTAGCTTGGTATTTGCCGTTAATAAATGGGATGGCCTGACTGAGGCACAACGCAATAGCGTTAAGGATGAAATTGATCGCCGCATGGCTTTTGTTGATTTTGCTGAAACTTTTTTTATCTCTGCAATGCATGGCACCAATGTAGGCTTGTTATTTGATGCAGTCAAACGCGCTTATGCTTCGAGCATGGTCGATATGCCTACGCCTCTCCTGACTGAATTAATGGAACGCGCCGTATTGGAATATAATCCACCCATGGTGCATGGACGTCGCATTAAACTCAAATATGTGCACTGCGGCGGCCATAATCCGCCGACTCTCGTCATCCATGGCAATCAATTAGAGAGCCTGCCATCCAGCTATTTAAAATACCTAGAGCGCTTTTACTGCAAGCACTTAAAACTCATCGGTACACCGGTACGCATTGAATGCAAAACTTCCATCAATCCGTATAAAGATAAACATAAAACGCTGACACCTCGCCAAGAGCGCAGCGGTCGCAAAAGCCCTAAAAAGTATTAATGGAAATGAAAAAAAGCGGCCACTCCAGCAAATACAGTCATCAAACCACCTAACATCCCCACTGTTTTGACCATCGTGCTGTGAATCAAAAGCGTCAGACGCTCTCCCTGCATATACATGTCCGCCCTTAATCCTTGCATTTCATGTTGCAGCCTTATATCTTGAGCATGCATGACATCTCTCAATCCTTTATCTTGAAGATGCATTTCATCTTTGAGCTCTTGCTTCAGAAGATGCATTTCATCTTTGAGCCCTTGCTTCTGAAGATGCATTTCATCTTTAAGCTCTTGCTTCAGAAGATGCATTTCGTCTTTAAGCTCTTTATTCTGAAGATGCATTTCATCTTTGAGCCCTTTATTCAGAAGATGCATTTCGTCTTTGAGCTCTTGCTTTTGAAGATGCATTTCATCTCTCAAAGCATGGATTTCTGCCGTCAAGCGCTGATCTGTATCCTGAATTTTAGTCTCAAGAAACTGACCCAACTCACGCAAATCACTTTTAGTGGCCAAGACAGTTTGAGCCGCACCATCTAGCGCTTGCGCCAAAGCATCAGCCTGAAACTCAGCCGCCTCACGATTGACGCCTGCTTGTTCTAGGCCTTTTGCATATTTTAATGTATCGATCATCCAACTCATAGAAGATGTGCGCATGGTTATATTTAGTTTCTTTACTATAGCACAAGTTTAACACAAAACCCAATGCTGCGCCATATTAAATCAGCTCAAATAGAAATCTAATTTTTCATATTTGCAAAAAAAAAGCCAGAATTGCTTCTGGCTTTTTAAACTTTCTAAAAAAGAAAGCGCAATAACTGACTTATTTAGCAGTTGTTGCAGCTGCTGGAGCCGCTGCTACTGGAGCCGCTACTTTAGCAGATGCTTTAGCTTTATTTTTTTTAGCATGATGATGACTGCTGGTTGTATGAGCTGCAGTGCTAGCACCGGTTGTAGCGGTGGTTGCTGCTGGAGCTGCAGTTGCAGCTGAAGTTGCAGCCAAAGCCAAAGAAACAGGGGCTACTGCTAAAGCAGCTGCGGCTATAATTGTTGCTAATTTCATAATGATTACTCCTGGTTTGATCGTTAAAAAAATTTGGGAATGCCGCTTCTATATAACAAAGCACTGCACACCTGACCGTATCATAGCAAACTCTTTCGCGAACAGCAAGACATTATTGCTCATACTTCTTACCTCGGGAAAG
>CAXNIG010000015.1:0-8933 GCA_964202445.1 Pseudomonadota bacterium | reverse complement strand
GTATTTATTGAAAAATGCCAGGAACGCAGCCAGGGCCTCTCCATCGATTATCGGGTGATTGATGCAACGGACAAAACACAACTTGAAAGCCTGATTGCGCTTGGCCGTTTCGATTGCATTGTCAGCTCGATGGTGCTGCATGATATGCCGACCATCACGCCGCTGGCTCAGGCACTCCCCGCTTTGCTGAAAGAGTCAGGCTGTTTTATTTTTACTGTCCCCAACCCCTGCTTTAATTCAGGACTCGTCGATATTGAGTTACTAAAAAAACATATGGCAGAGGGCCATCTCATCATGCCGAATCGCTATATCACACCAGAACAACATTCGATGCGCTCGAAACCAGGTCAGCCCGTCGATCAACTGATTTTTCACCGGCCTTTGAGCGCACTGTTTGATGCGTTTTTTGAGGCAGGTTTAGTGATGAATGGTTTTGTCGAACCGATCGCTGCTGCAGGCGCTTTGCCACCTGATTACTTCTGGGCACAGCTTTCAGAGATTCCGCCTGCAATTATTTGTCGTTGGATCAAAAATTAGCTTTGCGTAAAGATTTTTCCTTTATTGCTCTCAAGCGCTCTTGGATCATAAAACATCTCATTACGGTGAATCAGATTGTCCTTAAAACTCATGAGTACTGCAGAGCGAACCACTCCAATCGGCGCAGGAAAATCGATGTCGAAAGCAAGCATAACCTGATCCTGCGAACTAAATTGCGCCCGAATGGTTATTTTCTTCATAAAGGAACAAAACCCAGTAGCAGCCTGAAGTGCAGCCTCTTTGCCTAAAACTTCTGCCAACGGGCTTAAGAGAGCCACTTCTGGATGTAGGTATTTCGCGACCTCTACTAGGTCTTTATTGTTCATCGCTTGGTAATAAGCCAAGGCTACATTCAAATTATGATCTGACACGTGTTTTCTCCCTTAAATTTATCAACAAAAATCTTCCACTGTAAGCGCCCAACGCTCATGATCACACCAGATGTCATTGATCTTCAAATAGCGCGGCGAAAAGCCCTCCAACCGAAAACCATTGCGGCGCACCAATTCAATTGAGACCTTATTTTCTGGCTGAATATTGGCTTCCAGACGATGCAATTCCAGTTCACCAAACGCCTTCTGCAAAACCAGCTTCAACCCTGCACTCATATAGCCCTTTCCTTGATGCGGACTCACAGCATAATACCCCATAAACGCATTTTGAAATACGCCACGGACGATTTCGTTTAGATTAAACACACCCACCAGCGCACTGCTTGTCTCTTCAATCACCCAATAGCTTTTTTGATTGTCTTGCTGATATCGCAGGAAATAAGCGTCGAAGGCTTCTGCTGTTTTTGGGGGATTGACCCAGGGGTGATGTAGTGATTGACTGGCTTGCATCGCTGCAATAAACATCTGTTGGCCTGCCTGTTGAGGCTCACGCAAAATAATCATGCCAGCTCTACCTCAATTATTGCACCAATAATTTTCCACTCAAAAACTGATGCACAATGCTGCCAATCAGCGTAGTAAAAGGCACACCTTGTTCCAGAGCCTGTACACGCACTTTTTCATAATCCCAATCCGTTAGACGAATATTCACTCGATGCATCTTATTGCCATGACGCTTGGCAGAGGCTTGTAACTTGGCCAACTCCTGCTTTTGATTAGCCACCTCAACCCATTCGCCACGATCCATCTCATCTAAAATCGCCTGTTCTTCAGGATCCAATTTATATTGTTTGATCATTTCCGCTCCCTCTGGTGTCGCTTATTGGCCTTGCGTGAATAAAATGCCGTCTTTAAAAAAATTTTCTCATCATCTTCAACATAAGGGACCACTACCACATAACCATCTAACTCCACTTCAAAAACTCTTTGATGCACATAGTTTGGATGTTCACGTGAGGCCAGCAAATGTCCTCGCTCCATCGCAATCACAATAGCCTCAAAGCCAAAACCACGCTCAGCCTTTAACTTGATATTTTTTGCATCATCCCAATAGATCGGTTTCATTGCACTCTATCCCGCTATTTTGTGGTATTATAGCACACATAAAAATAAAAACTCAAGCTCCTATCCTTGACTGCATCTACCCCAACATGGAATCCCAGCATTCATTTTTACTACAGCCCCACAATCAAGACCAGGCGGTATAACAAATTGGCTGCACTCAATAAAATCACGATTGCGGAAAATCGATCCTGATAAAACTTGAACTTTTCAAAGCGGCTGATGAACTTTCCAAACGCAGCGAGGCTGATAAACCACAGCCAGGAAACACCAATACAAGCCGCAGTGAACGTCACATGTGCCGCCCCTTTGAACAACATTGCATTGGATCCAATGACGGCAATCGTATCCAGAATCGCATGGGGATTTAAAATAGAGACCGACGCACAAAAAAGAATCTGCTTTTTAGCAGGCAGGGTTTGGCGCGTTTTGCCAGGAAATTTTGTTTGATTTCTCTTAGCGCTCACCCAAATCGACACGCCCAAATAACAGAGGAAGAGGATCCCTACCACCAACAAGATTTTTTCGATCAGCGGATGCTGCAGAATAAATAGAGAAACACCCAATGAAGCCAAGAGAATCAAAATCGTATCACAGCTTGCGGCAGTGATCACAGCAGGCAGGGCATGCTTAAAACTCCGCCCCTTGCTCCCCTGATTTAAAATAAACATATTCTGAGGCCCAAGCGGCAAAATCAACCCCAAGGCCAAAATAAGCCCATATAAAAAAGCAGTAATCATCATTAAATCCTTCTGCACCCATCGTACGAGAAATTACCCTATTTTAGAAAGCTGGTCACCCCGTATTAAATACGAGGCCCATCCACCCAACACCCATGAAACCCAAACGGCACGGCATGCGGCAACTGAATAATCGCCAAAGCTTCTCCTCCCACATTCTGGGCATCAAGGACAATTAAATCACTGCGTTGCTGTGATTTCCGATAGACATAGAATAGCACAAAGCCATCGCCTTCTTTAGCATCAGCCGATCTCGGCACAAAAATCGGCTCCAGCGGAATCGCATCCTCACCCAAATAATGTATGGCTTTAGTCTGATCCACTGCATCAAAATGGGTGATCGAATCAAACGCATTAGGCTGCGCTATGTGTAAACTGGAGGCCAGATAAGAATAACGATACGGACGCCCGGTAAAGCGCTCATCAATGCGGGGGAATTCCACATTCATCGAATCACGCTTTTGCTTTGTTAATTGACGTGTTTTAAGATTAAACGTCCAACGCACCAAATGATTCGGCAAAGCCAACTCATCATCAACAAAGGCTTCCAAGCCTTCTGGAATATCATGCATTCCTACCATATCCAAAATCAACTCATCGCCCTGCTCAAATGCATTGGCGACATGCATGCCCAGACAGGGCTCATCTTCGAAGAAAATGATGTCCTCATTTTTGCCATAACGCGGCAAGATAGCGAAATGGGTGCGACGCTCTGGCTCCCATTTAAAAATCGATCCACCCTGCATAAAACGTTGAAAGTCCAAAGTCAGGGGGAAAATAGGAATAATCGTATAATGCTCCGTGATCGCAAAATCATGCAACAAGCTTAAAAACGGCAGCTTTAAAGTCTCACGATGGGTGATATTCCCATTGGCATCCGCAATAAAATAAACGAAATCCATATTCGGCGAAAGATAGCTGTAAAAAAGCATCTCCCCCGTTTTGGGATCAATCTTTGGGTGCGCACTCATCGAACGATCTAACACAGGATTAAAGTCTGTCAAGGCCAAAGTTTCCAAGCTTTGTGGATCCATCACCAGGGGCAAGCCCCCCTCATTCAAAGCCAGCAAACGCTCATGATGCCAGACCACATTGGTATTGGCCGTGTTATGCGAAATGGCGCCAGCATCCGGATCACGCGCCATGCGATCGCGCATCCCACCGAACAAGGCTTTTCCAGCCTTACGTTGGGCGAGGAAACGCTCAGTGCGAATCCAGCGATTTTGATAGCGCATTTGCCCACTCTCAAAGGACATCGCATGAATCATGCCATCCCCTTCAAACATATGATAATTTTTAGAATAGACATATTCTGGATTTGGCCCATTGCGATAAAATGTACCATTCAATTCAGCAGGAATTTTGCCGATGACTTGCAAATTATCCAAAGTAAATTCAGACTCACAAGGCGCAAAGATGCCTTCTAAAAACGCATTTTTAGGAAATGACTTAGGCATGATCTAGCCTCCTGGCGTCAGACTCACTTAAACCAATTGCTTCAAGGTAATCAGTCTCACAGACAAAGAACTGTTTTTTATAGGGCAAGACAAATCCACCTGCAGCGACTTGATAGGCTTTTGCCTCAGCATAAGTGCTAAACCAATGATTCAAAAAACCGCCCTTGATCAAGCCAATCTGCAATTTTAAAGTCGCCCAGGAGTCAAAGCCTTTTTCAAAGGCAATGACCGCCAAAGCATGTTTACGCTTCAACATCTCAGAGGGAATTTTGGCAGTTTCAGGACAACGCGCAAAGCGTTTTAAGTCCATCTCTTTTAGCAAAATCGACGCTTGAATTTTACATTCATCCAAGGTCAATGGGGATAATGATCGTTTCATTTTAATACTCCTGTTTTTCATGCTGCCACCCACTTCAGCAAAACAAAAGTTTCAACGAACATTCATGTTGTCACTTTTTTAAATCAGGGTGAGATCCTCTTTTGTGGGTAATAGGCTTCCCTTCAGCCTAGAACGCCATATTAGCATGAAATACAGGCGATTGTCAAACTGTATACGCCACTGCAGCTCCTGGTTTTTGCACATCATGACCCAAAGATGGCTTAAATAATAGTGCGGCTGTTGAGCCAGAGCTTTCATTAGCTCGGCAAGCCGTAACACCCAAATAGCCTCCCAAGACAACCAGGCCTGCACCTAGGGTCATCCCTACCACCCCTCCAGGCGTATCTTTATAGAACCCCCCCAAAAGAAGCATGAACCCTCCAACAAACATGGTGGGTGCCGCGAGCTTAGACCGTGGATTTGACATTTTTTTCTCCTTACTTTCGTTAATGAATAAAACTAAAAAGATGGCTTTATATCGATTGCTATGGCACCATACGAGCCTAACAGGGCTACAAAAGGGCCTTGCGCTCCCTGTGAGCGCGTGCTGGAACCACAGCTTTTAGCACATAAGCAGCACGACAAACAAAGCAATAAGCCTCCTATAACCGAGCAAGGAATCCGAACAGCATTATTTGAATCGGCAAGCCCCATTCCAAATAAAACCAACCCGCTTATCGTGATCAATCCAGCACAATAACTTGGACTGCCTGGAGGACCTACAAAAGGCTGTGAAGAATACATGGCAACGCTCCTTATTTTCGTTTAATTACTGGTGCCCATCATACACAAAACCCGCTCAACCCAGTCCCCGTATTCAATACGAGGCAAACTTTGCAAAAAATAAAAACTTATGCTATAATTGCTGAATAAAATGATTGATAGATGACTATGCAACTGGGTAGAAAATTTCAAGAATATGCACAACTCTCACCTCATGTGGCGGAGATTCTAAGCCCACTCAAATCACTGGGGGTTGCTGGCTTCTTTTATATTCGCCAGTATGCAGACGGCCGCTTTATGGACCTCACTTCCAACCCCATTTTTGCTGAACATTGCTTTAGAAAGTGTTACGCCACAGACTACTCAATACGCACAGTGCAGGAGCATTTGTATATCGATTCTGACATCAGTTTGTGGGAACTGAATCCGCATGATGAATACCATCAAGATGCGAAAAAACATTTCTCCTACGGCAATGGTATCACGCTGTGTGAAACAGGCGCTGACTACAAGGAAATGTACAGCTTCTACTCGATGGCTGATCAAACCGAGATGAGCGCATTTTACCTACGAAATATCGATCTGCTCAAAAAATTTAAAACCTATTTTCTGGAGCGAGGCAAAGCTTTGATTGATCAAGCCGACAGCATGCGTTTTCTCCTCCCTGAACCTTATCGTCAGCTTCAATCTGCGCAGGATCAGCAGGTCGCCGCACTTAAAGCGGAGCTTGAATTAAGCCCAAATAAGCTCCTCACCCCCCGCGAAGAAGAATGCCTCTATCTCATTCTGCGAGGCCACACCGCCAAAGGCATGGCACGGGTTTTGGAAGTCTCGGTCCGCACGGTAGAGTTTCATGTGGATAACCTCAAACGCAAACTCAAGTGTTTTCGCAAGAACCAACTCGTTCACACTGCAATTGCCCAGGGGTATTTTACCCACATTCCGGAACGGTTTTTGTAGTCCTCACACGGGCACAAAAGCAAAAAGAGGCGTTGAGGACTATACAGCACCGTTCATTCTTTTCATTTCCACATATCGCGCATAAGTTGCATCCGCAGTACGTGCACGAATCCAAGCCCATGCAAGCTTCGCACCAGCCCCTGCCTTTGCTTCTTTCCAATCTCGCATAAACTGATTGAACTGGAATTGTGCGGGGATGATGCGCTGATGATTAGGGTCTTTTTTCTGATAATCTCGCAACTCCCACTCGGCAATAATATCGCCATAGGTAAAGGGCTCCTGCTGATTTAATTTGCCCTTTATCCAGGTTAAAACATCTGCATTAAAACGGAAATGCGCACCAATTTCCTTGCAGAAAAAATCACGGGTGGCAGGGTCGCTTTTGTAATGAATAACAGGCGTTGTCCGTGTAAGAGGGCCTCTTGCACTATCCCATTTTTGTGGACTCACTTTTTTACGGACGGGCTTTTCTTTTACCCCTGTTTCCAAAAATACGGCAATGCGCTCAGTCAGATCAATTTTACTGCCCTGAGCCGATAAGCCTTGCTGACGACAATACGCCATGAGCTCCATTTTGCTCCAGTAAAATTGCCTGAAATTGGCTTGATTGATTTCCATCAAAGCCATCCGACTCTAATGCCCACGATGCTTCTCCTTCCGCTTTTCCTGCTTGAGCAGAAACTTCATTTGTTTTTCAGCCTCTTTTTCTGCTTTTGATTGGGTCTTTTTGAGTTTTTTATTTTCTTCCAAAGCCAAGCGCATTGCCTCTTGTGCAAAGCTGACTGTCGTTTTTGCAGAGTGCTTGACCCCTTCCATTTCCGCACGCACTTCGCGTTTCATTCGCTTTGGGTTTTTACGCTTGATCACCACGGTAAATTCTTTTGGACTGGTGAATTTTAACTCCTGATAATGCAAACTGATAAATTCATAAATCTCTGGATCAGTGGGCTCACCACCAAAAATCTGCCGTGCAACCGAATAACCTGTTTCATCATTGCGTTCAAATACGCCGACCCAGAAGGCATTTTCTAATAAAATCGTGGCTTTGATCGTATATTGTTTCATTTTTTTGGCCAGCATGAAACAAGAGTGATGGGAATCATATACATGAACAATAACGATAAAAAGTGCGTTCGATCTCCATAGTCACCCGATAACCCAGGTAGGCTGCCAAAAAAACCAAAAATCACCAAAGTCAGCAAAATAAAAACAATGCACCGCTGGGCATAACACAATTGCAGCTGAATGTAGGCTTTTGGCAAACGGCGATGATAAAAATACCAGAGACAGAACACCACTGGATAACCAAACAAGATCATTAAAATCCAGGGTGAAATATTGAGAAAAAGCTCAATCTCCATCATATCTCCATGCGTTGCAAAGGTACGCACGGGGACATACGAAATGAGATTGCCCAAATTCATTGCCGCAAACCACAGGAAAAAATAGAGGTAAATCATCCCACGAGGCTTTTGATTACACAAAACCCAAATAGACAAAGCCAATAAACCGCCATTACCAATCCCAGGACCAGCAAACGCGATGAAAGCAGCCAGCCAAGGATGCTGATGCATAAAAGGAGCATAGTCGACATTTTCACTCACTTCCTGCAAAAGCAATACATTTGACCAATTAAAATGGCCATAAGTCAACGCCAGTGGATTAGCTTTAAACCCAAGGGCCCAAGCAGAAAATGAGTGACAATATTCATGGATAAAATAAGCCAGGCCATGCGTGGCCCATAAGAATAAAGGCGTACAGAGCAGTAAAGTCCAGAGTGATTTTTTATTCATAAACTCATTTTGATGATGTGCTTGTGACCAGTATGGCTGAATGATATATTCGAATCAAGCCCTCAAAATCTAGAATCTCAACATGACCATTCGAAAGATATTATTGAGTCTTCTCCTCTGCACGCCACTCTCTTTCTGCATGGCCAACCCTCAACAAATCAGCCAAAATCAAATGACTGCTTTACAACAGACACTGAATCAATGGCGTGAAAGCAATCAGCTACCTGGCGCTTCACTCTCGATCATTCTTCCCGATCAAAAAGCCCCAATCAACTTAGTCAGCGGCACGACACAACTCAATGGCAAAACACCCATCTCGCCCAATACTTTATTTCAAATTGACAGCATTACCAAAGTCTATACTGCCGTGCTGATTCTACAACTTGAGGCAGAGCACAAACTTTCAATCTCACAAACTTTAGGCACTTGGCTGCCTCAGTATCCACAGTGGGGGCAGGTAACCATCCTGCAACTTTTGAATATGACCAGCGGCATTCCAAGCTTTACCAACGATGATGCATTTAATCAGTTCTGGCAAAAGAATCCTACGCGCAGCTGGACACCTGCTGAAGATTTAGCTTTTGTACAAAATAAGCCTTTTTTATTCCCTCCTGGAAAAGGCTGGAGTTATGATGATAGCGACTATATTCTCTTGGGTATGATTATTGAGAAAGCGACCGGAAAACCCTACGGCACTGTGCTGAGTGAACGCATTCTCAAACCTTTGAAATTAACCCACACTTATTACGTGCCTTACGAATATCCCCCTGCATTGCTGAAGCGAATGGTCACTAATTACTCCGCAGATAATCAAGATGTGACGGATACCAATATGTCTCAAGCAGGTGCGGCAGGCGCGATCATTGCGACCCCACAAGATACAGCAATCT